>DATHLW010000596.1:0-5079 GCA_035487675.1 Mucilaginibacter sp.
ATACCCGAAAAATGGGAAGGCAAATTTCAGGCTTTTCCAATAAAGTAATGGAAAATATGATGGCTTATTCCTGGCCAGGTAATATCCGCGAACTTGAGCATCTTATTGAAAGGAATGTATTACTCGCTAAAGGTTCGGTTATAGAAAATATGGATTTGCCAGTTCCCGCAGGTATTGACCAGAAGGTTATTACTGCAGAAGTTGGAATTAAAACAATACATGAAAATGAACGTGATTATATCGTTTCCGTTTTGAAGAAGGTTAACGGCCGGATTTGGGGAGCAGGCGGCGCAGCAGAGTTATTAGGCGTACCACCTACAACATTAAACTCAAAAATGAAAAAATTGAATATTAAAAAGAACATTAACTATTAACCACGGTTAAAGGAAACCTAACTATCCCCAAATTACCATTAATCCGCAGGCTTAGTTTGAATTCAGGCCGTTTCATCCTTGCATTTACGAATTGTCGGAGTAAGCCCAGCCGCTTGATGCGCCGCCTGAACCTGCTACTTTATCCGACAATATTTGAATGTTGAGAGGATATCTTCCCTCTTCGTTCTCTTCGATTCAGGCCGCCGTTTGTTGTGGCTACCCCACTAATCGAAGTTTGATTTCATCCAACCGTATTTCGTTGCAACGATTCCATCTAACGATATATGATTGTTTTTCCGATTTTATTATATCATAAATATTTCATATTCAACATGATACATGTTGGCATCGCATTGGTAAAGTGAAAGCGGAGAAAGATAAATAAAGCGGATTATTTTATGGTCCAATAAATACTTTGACTGATTTTCATTTTTTAAGATAGATTAAAAATCCGCCGACTCTACTTCATTTCCTTTGTATTATGAAATTTTTTACTAATGCACGAGGAAATTAATGAAATGGGTGTTCAATATATATTTATAGCAGATGACATTGGGATTGCTTCTATTTTTCCCGCCATAAAATTCAAATTAACCGAACTGAATTGCCAGCACGTCGCTCTGCTCTATTTTTCTGTAAACAAACAACATGTCTTCCAAAAAGAACTGCAAATACTTGAAAGGCGCTTTTCCACACAACTATTTGTAAGCTACATCTCAAAAGAGTTTGAAAGTAACACCGCATTTCCGAACGAAGAAATTGAAGCGGTGTTAAATGCAAACACGATGCAACGTATGGAATTCATTCTTTCCGGCAATAAAGAATTTGTTGAAAAAGTAAAGAACGTGCTGGTTTTTTTTGATATAAACGAGGTACAAATACAGGAACAATTTTTCACTGAATAATAAAAAATAATAACATGAAACGAAATCAAAAACTTATACCAACTCTAATTCTCCCGGCTATCGTCTCCCTATTTTTCCTTACAAGTTGTAAGACTAAAAATAAACATGCCGACGACGAGACGTTATTAAGTCGAGCCGTAAAAACGGAAGTTGTCCATACCGATACTATCGTTAAAGAGGTGTCGGTGAGCGGAAATATAGAAGGTAACACCACCGTGAAACTTGGCTTTATGGTGGGTGGAAAAATCAATTATGTTTCTAATAAAGAAGGAGAACATATTACCCAGGGGCAATTGATCGCCAGTCTTGATCCAACAAATTATTCCATTGCCAAGGGTTCAGCTGACGTACAGGTTAGTACCGCAACTGACGAATTTAACCGCTTAAAGATATTGCATGATAGAGGCAGTTCCAGTGAAAGTGATTTTACTAAAGTAGGCTTCAACTTAGAGCAGGCAAAACTTCAGCAACGATTGCAGCAAAAGAATCTGTCAGATACCAGGTTGTATTCACCAATCAGCGGCGTATTGCTCAAAAGACAGGCTGAAATTGGCGAGATTACCGGTGTAGGAATGCCGCTGTTTGTGATAGCAGATATCAAAAAGGTAAAGGTGTTGGCCTATGTTCCCGAGAGTGAACTGCATGAAGTAAAGATCGGTCAAACCAGCAAGATTAATATCTCCTCACTTGGCAAGGCATTTACGGGAAAGGTAACCGAAGTTGGCTCAGCAGCTGACGCTACATCAAGAGCTTTCACCATTAAGATTGAATTGGAGAACCCAGGTTCGCTCATCCGGCCGGGAATGATTGCCGAGGCACACATTAAAACCACCCAGAAGAAGCAGGTGATCCTACTACCGGCAGAATGCATTCAACAGGATCTGGCGAACCAGAGCTATGTTTTTGTAGTGGATAAAACACAGAATAAGGTGTTTAAACGCAGAATAAGCCTGGGTGATATGTTCGATAACAAGATTGAAATTATTTCGGGGCTAAATGACAGCGAAGTCGTGGTTACCAGTGGCCAAAACAGATTATCGGACGGCTGGTCAGTTTCTATAACCAATTAATAATTACTGTAATGAATATCATAAAAGCATCGCTCAAGTATAAGGCCGTTACATTGTCGGTATTACTATTGCTTTTTGCGGTTGGTGTAAATTCTCTTTTGACTATGCCACGCAGGGAGGACCCTAAAATTACCATCCGTCAAGGCTTAGTTATCGCATTTTTTCCTGGAGCTAACTCTGCACAGGTGGAAGACCAGGTAACCAAAAAGCTCGAACAATATCTTTTTCAATATGAAGAGGTAGATAAATCCAAAACATACTCTACTACGAAAGATGGCGTGGTGGTAGTTAATGTTGAGCTGACTGAAAGGGTAAAACAACCCGACGTATTTTGGAGTAAACTTCGCCACCAGCTTTTAGTCTCAAAGCAAATTGATTTGCCGGCGGGAGTAAAAGGGCCAATTGTAAACTCGGATTTCGGCGACACTGAAGCCCTGGTAATCGGGCTGGAAAGCAAAAGCGCCAGCTATCAGGAATTAAAACATTATGCCCAAAGACTGGAAGATTATCTGCGGACTATCCGCGCCGCTTCAAAAATAAAGCGGATAGGCGAACAGCAAGAGGAAATTGTGGTGTCATCTAACTCGGAGAAACTGTCTCAATATGGCGTTAACGCACAACAAGTAACACAACTCCTGCAATCTCAAAACAGCATTAATCCTACGGGCGAGGTTAAAACAAGCAGCAGTAAGACGCCGCTTTATACTAATGGTTACTATAATACCGAAACAGAGCTGGCCAATCAAATAGTTGGCACATCCCAGTCGGGTTCTGTAGCAAAGCTGGGTGATGTTGCCACCTTAACCAGGGATTATGCTGATCCGGACAATATCATTACAGTTAATGGTAACAAAGCTATTATGCTCTCGGTTCAAATGCAGGAAGGCAATAATATCGTGGATTTTGGTAAAGAGGTGACCGGCAAGATCGAAGAAGCCAGAAAAGTCATCCCATCCGATATCAAAATTACCACCGTTGTTAATCAACCTCAGGTGGTTGACGAAAATATATCACATTTCATCCGGGAATTCTTTTTGGCCATCATATCAGTGATCGTAGTGGTCGTATTACTTTTACCCCTGCGTATAGCTACGGTTGCAGCTATGGCAATCCCAATGACGGTTGCAGTAACCTATGCAATAATGCGTGCGTTGGGGATCGAACTGCACCAGGTTTCCCTGGCCGCGTTGATCCTGGTATTGGGAATGGTTGTGGATGATGCCATCGTAATTGCCGACAATTATGTAGAACTATTAGATGAAGGTGTTGACAGAGCGACGGCCGCATGGAGAAGCGCCAATGATTTGGTAGTACCGGTACTTGCGGCAACAGTCACCATCATTGCATCATTTATGCCGATGATTTTGTTACGTGGAACTGTAGGTGAATTTATTTTCGCATTGCCTATAACCGTAGCAGTCGCCCTTGCCTCCTCATTTTTGGTAGCCATGGTACTGACCCCTATGCTTTGTTACACCTTTATCAGGAAAGGGTTGCACCAGCACACCGATGTTGCTGAACAAGAAATAGAACAAGCACCTAAAAAGAAAGAAAGAAAGTCATTGCTTGACTTAATGCAGAATGGCTATAATAAACTGTTGGATTGGTGTGTCAATCACCCAAAGCTGACGATTATCAGCAGTTTAGTGCCTATTGCACTTGCACTTATATTATTTTCAAAAGGAGTAAGGCAGCAATTTTTTCCGGCAGCAGAGCGGAGCCAGTTTGTTGTTGAATTATGGATGCCGACCGGAACAAAACTGGAAAAGACCCATGAAGCAATTTTAAGGGTGGAAGCATTGTTGAAAAATGACAAAAGAGTAGTTTCTTATGCAAACTATACAGGTACTGCTTCCCCAAGGTTCTATTATAATTTCTCTCCGGAGTTTCCCACAAATAATTATGCACAGATACTTATCAACACAACCACAGAACAGACTACTGATGAACTTGCTGAGGAATTGAGCAGCAAAGTGGATAAGTTAATACCAGAGGGCACAACTTACGTCAAATTAATGCAGCAAGGTTCATCACTCAAAGCACCGGTAGAGGTTAGAATTGTCGGGGAGGATATCGATCATTTGAAAGCTATTGGAATACAGGTAAGTGATATTATTAAAAACGCAAAAGGCAGCCGTTTTGTGAGAAGCGACTTTGCGGAAGACTATTATGGAATAGGGATAAAATTAAAAGAAGAAGCCAGCCGCCTGGGCTTTACTACTACCAGTATCTCTCAATCGGTGTACACCGGATTTAGTGGCGCCGCTATTTCTACTATGTATGAAGGCAATGATCCGGTAAATATCGTATTTCGACTGGACGAAAAAAACAGGCAGACTACTAATGATCTCCAGAATATTTATTTGAAATCGCCTGTTACCGGCGCTGATGTTCCGCTAAGACAAATTGCAGATTTGACCCCACGCTGGCAAACCGGCCGTATTATGCACCGCAACGGCGTAAGGACGCTTACCGTGCAAAGCGAAACGACCCAGGATGTTCTTCCGTCAGAACTATTAGCAGCTATACAGCCAGAAATAGCTAAACTAGAACTACCCGACGGATATCGAATTGAATATGGTGGCGAAGATTTTAACAAAAAAGAAGCATTGGGTCAGCTAATTACTGCATTGCTTGTAAGCCTTGTGCTGATATTTTTTATTCTTCTTTTTCAATTCCGTAACCTCAAAGAGGCCGCAATTGTAATGCTTACGATACCGCTGAGTTTGT
>DATHLW010000597.1:0-4664 GCA_035487675.1 Mucilaginibacter sp.
TTAATGGCGAGTTTGCACAGTTGCTGCCCGGCAGCCCGTCGGCCCTGAATTTCACCGGTTCCAAGAATGGCACTTCTTACCTGGACGACTTTGAAGCCAGCCAGTCTATTATCGACCTGAAGAGTGCGTCTACCTGGCAAATTTCAGGCACGCCTCAATTGTTCAGCGAATCGCGCAATTTTAATAACCTGAGTTATGGTTATAACCGTGCGCGACTGGCCTTTTATAACATTGACCCTGTATTTTATGGCGGGGGAACCATTCCTGTTTCGCGTACGGAGTTATCTAAACCCTATGTAAGAGAAGTATTGGAAACCGAGGTATTCCCGTTCAGGCAATCTGTTACAGGTGAGCCTTTAATCTTACCGACTTTAGACCTTGCATTTTACCCAAACATACGTGGCCCTTATAATTATACCACTACAGGGATCAACAACGATGGTACGCTGGCAAATCCAAAAAGCCGTTGGGGCGGTATGTTCAGAGGGATATCAACAAATGATTTTGAGTCGTTAAATGTACAGTATATTGAATTTTGGGTGATGGACCCCTTTATAGGTAAGCCTAACTCACAAGGAGGTGAATTGTATTTTGACCTCGGTAACATATCGGAAGATATACTGCTGGATGGCCGTAAAAGTTTGGAAAATGGTATCCCTGTTAATGGCGATGCAGGTGCAGTGGATACCACCGTTTGGGGAAAGGTATCTAAATTACAGCCTGTTGTAAATGCTTTTGATAATAACCCTAATAACCGTGCTTTGCAGGATGTTGGTTTAGACGGGTTAACGGATGCTGAGGAAAGAACAAAATTTGCAAGTGCAGTTGGACAGGTTAGGGCGCAGGTGAATGCACAGGCCGCCGCCGCTTTCGCCGCCGACCCATCATCTGACGATTACCAATATTACCAGGGGCCGCAGCTTGACCAGGCACAGGCAGGTATCCTTGATCGCTACAGCAAATACAACGGCACAGAAAGCAATTCAAAAACCGCACAACAGTCACAAGCGTTATTGGGCCTGGCCACGTCGGCATCTACTTCACTACCGGATGCGGAAGATGTGGACAGAGACAATAACATGAACCAGGATGACGAGTATTTTGAATATCATGTGCCCATACATCCCGCTGGTATGGTTGTTGGCCAAAACTTTATCAATGACAAGGTAACCTCACAGGTTACGTTGCCAAATGGTAATAAACAAACTGTAACCTGGTACCAATTCCGTATACCTATTACCGCTTATCAGGCCGCTGTCAACAATATACAGGATTTTAAATCCATCCGTTTCATCCGGATGTTTATGACCGGTTTTGCTGATACCGCCATTTTGCGTTTGGCAACGTTGCAATTAGTGCGCGGTGAGTGGAGAGCATTTAATACAGAAAATAGCCCTGTCAATGTGATAGCAGACCCGGCTATTGTGAACCCGTCGTTGGATAACTCAACATTAGATGTAGAAACAGTAAGTATTGAGCAAAATGGCAACCGTACACCAATACCTTATGTAGTACCTCCTGGCATACAACGCCAGCGTAACTATAATAACCTGCAAACCAATACAAGGCTTAATGAACAGTCGCTTTCATTAAATTTTGCCAACGTTCGGGACGGGTATTCCAGGGCGGCCTTTAAGCCATTTAATAACGACCTGCGTAAATACAAGCGTTTGCAGATGTTCATACATGCTGAAGGATCTCAACTGAAGAATAACGATGTCAATGCTTTTATCCGCCTCGGGATAGATTATATTGACAACTATTACGAATATGAAATACCGCTTTCGGTTACTCAGCCAGGTACAGCCGATCCTAATGCGATATGGCCGGCCACAAATGAGCTCGACCTTGAGCTTGCATTGCTGACCAATGCCAAAATTGCGCGTAATAATGCGAAACTGAATGGGCAGCCCTGGCCGCTAAATGTTCCTTTTACAATTTCTGACGGGCATAATAAGATCACGATCAAAGGACAACCCGATCTGAGCCGGCTGGCAGCTGTAATGCTTGGGGTCAGAAACCCTTTGCGGACAAGTTCAACTTCAGCCACGGATGATGGCCTAGCTAAAACAGGTATTCTATGGTTTGACGAATTGCGCCTAACAGATTTTGATAATAAAGGCGGTTGGGCAGCAACAGGGCGGCTGGATGCAAAATTAGCTGACTTTGCAACGGTAACCGTATCGGGCAGTAAAACAACGGTAGGGTTTGGGACGCTGGATTCGCGTTTGGCAGACAGGAGCCTGAACGATACCCGCGTATATGATGTATCGGGTAATGTAGAGTTAGGTAAATTCTTCCCGGATAAGAGCGGCGTACATATCCCATTATATGTGGATGTTTCAAAACAGGTAAGCACGCCTCAATATGATCCTGCGTCGCCAGATATTACGCTGAAGCAAACCTTGCAGAACGCCACCAGCAGTAAACAGCGCGACTCAATACAAAATGCAGCCGAAGATTACACGATGCGCAAGAGTTTCAATCTGACCAACGTGCATAAGGCCAAAACCAATGTCACGGCAAAAGGCCATTTCTATGATATAGAGAATTTTAACGCGACCTATTCATACACCGAATTGGACCATCATGATTTTACTACGGCTAGTGATTTCGAAAAAACATATCATGCATCGGTGTCCTATAATTTTACGACTACACCATCGTATATCAGTCCACTTCAAAAGATCATAAAAAATAATATGCTGGCCCTGGTACGGGACATCAATTTTGACCTTATACCTTCAAGATTAAACTATAGCATCAATTTTGATCGGTTTTATTCGGAAAATACATTACGGAATAACGATCCGACCAACCTGATCCCGATACCAACTACTTATAATAAAACATTTAATATCACTACCATATACGGTATGGGATGGAACCTGACCAAGTCGTTAACCTTAGATATCGACGCTACCAACCTGGCGACGGTCGATGAACCGGCAGGGCGGTTAAATGGCTTAAAAAGGGATACCTTATGGACCAATATATTAAGACTCGGCCGCACGACCAATTACAACCATACGCTAACATTTAATTACAATGTCCCTATTAACAAGATACCATTTATGGATTGGACAAATGTTATAGCGCGTTACAGTACACACTTTACCTGGCAGGCGCAACCCCTTTTCGCTATTAATGACCCGGCATATAATGTGGGTAACAGTATTCAGAACAAGCGTGAGATACAGATAAACCCGACATTCAATTTTAACACGCTTTATAATAAGATATCGTATTTGCGGAAGACGGCCAATCCGGGTAAAGATGATCAACCAAGCGGGTTGAGGAAGGTGCTGGTCGGACTTTTAACAAGCTTTAAGGATATGAGCATAGCTTATACCCGTGGTGACGGAACGTTCTTGCCGGGCTATTTGCCGAACAGTAATTTCCTGGGAGAGGATTTTAATTATAACGCGCCGGGCATAGGTTTCCTGCTGGGCAGCCAGGCGGATATAAGACAAAAGGCTGTTACCAATGGTTGGTTAACGACGGACACTTTGCAAAATCAGTTGTATGTAAAAAGTGTAAATGAGGATATCCACTTTAAGGCAAGCCTTGAACCGTTCAAATACTTAAAGATCGACCTGATTGCCTTCAAGACGCAGGATCATAGTTATCAAACTAACTTTAAATACCTGCCGACAACGGGGGCATTTGAGAACCTTTCGCCAACTACCACGGGTGACTACACCATATCTTACATGTCAATTGCGACGGCGTTCTCGAAAATAAGCGGGTCTGATAATAGTTCATCGGTTTACAATAAGTTTTTGAGTGACCGGGCAATCATTTCGCAGCGTTTGGGTAAACTCAATCCAAATTCGCTTTCTCAAGCCGGCCAATATGCTGATGGCTACGGGTCGAACTCGCAGAATGTGGTAGTACCTGCTTTTCTTGCAGCTTATAGCGGCAAAAATCCGTCTTCTGTAGGGCTTAGCGGCTTCCCGAACATACCCATACCTAACTGGGATATCAGGTATAGCGGTTTATCTCATATGCCATTCTTTGCTGATCTTTTTGAATCGGTTGACTTAAAGGACGGTTACCGCTCAACCTATACTATTGGTAATTACAGTACATTATTGCAGTATGCACAAACAGACGGGCATGTAAGCTCACGCGACCTGAACAACGACTTCCTGCCTTTTTACCAGTTTAATTCGGTGACTATTTTTGAACAGTTTGTACCATTGTTAGGTATCGATATCCGGTTTAAAAATAACCTGACCACTAACCTGGAGTACAGGCAGAGCCGGGCACTTAGCATGAGCCTGACCAACAGCCAGCTTTCGCAGCAAAATGAAAATGATATCGTTTTCGGATTTGGGTACAAGACCAAGAATTTCAGGTTCCCGTTTGGCCTGTTTAGCAATACTAAGCTGAATAATGACCTCACCTTTAAAGTAGATTTTTCATTGAGGGATAATAAAACACTCATCTACCAGGCCGATGTTCCGGGTGCGCAGGTATCATCAGGTGCGCAAAATATTACGTATCGTCCCGAAATTGATTACGTGATCAACCAGCGGTTCAACCTGAGTTTATTCTATGATTCCAACCTAACCAGGCCATATACCTCACAAACCTTTAATACTGCATTTACCAACTTTGGTATTAATTTGAAATTGTTGCTTCAATAAAAAAACCGCCTT
>DATHLW010000598.1:0-3510 GCA_035487675.1 Mucilaginibacter sp.
CGAGTTATATTACGCCTGTAATGAGAACCGCTTGATCGAAGCAAAAGGTTTCGGATTAAAAACACAGGAAGAAATAGTTAAGGTCATCGAATTCAAGATGGCAAGCAATGGAAAATTCCTGTATGCCCAGGTTGATGCCGTTGCAGGTGAATTGTTTCAAAAGCTGAAAGATATACTCCCCGACGCCATTGTAAGCTATACGGGGGAATTCCGCCGATGCTGCGAAATCATTAATGAGTTGAGCTTCCTGGTCGGATCATCAGATGCCAGGACTGCTGTAGAAACATTAACTCAATCTGATCTGCTTCAAAACATAACGGTTAATGAACACCATGTGAACGGCGAAACCCCCACCGGCTTATTAGTTAACATTGCAGTAGTAAACAGTAGAGTATTTCATTACGAATTATTTGTTCAAACCAGTACTGAAGACCATACTAAGGCGGTAACCACACGCATTACTGAAGACATTAAAGAAGCTGACAGCGAAGAAGCAATCTATAAAAAAGCAGGTTTAGCTTTAATGCCACCCGAGTTGCGTGAAGGTGATACTTTTATAGAGAAAGCGGCCGATAATGCGTTACCGCAACTCATCACTTACCAGGATTTAAAGGGAACACTTCATAATCATAGTTCCTGGAGTGACGGTGTGAATACCCTGGAAGAAATGGCCCTGTATTGCCGGGACCATTTGAAACTGGAATACCTGGGCATGTGCGATCATAGTAAAAGCGCCTTCTACGCCAAGGGTTTGAGTATTGAACGCGTTTTACAACAGCATGAAGAGATTGACCATCTGAATAGAAAGCTTGACGGTTTCCATATATTTAAAGGGATCGAATCGGATATTTTGAATGATGGCTCACTGGATTACCCTGATGAGATACTGCAGCGCTTTGATTTTATTGTAGCCTCGGTACATACCAACCTTAAAATGGATAAGGACAAGGCCACCGTTCGTTTGATAAAAGCTGTCGAAAATCCATATACCACTATATTGGGCCATCCTACTGGAAGGCTTCTTTTAAGCCGGAAAGGTTATGAGTTTGATTACAAAAAAGTGATTGATGCCTGTGCTGCTAACAATGTAGTAATTGAAATAAATGCCAACCCTTTGAGGCTCGATCTGGATTGGCGTTGGCATAAATACGCCCTGGATAAGGGTGTGAAGTTATCCATCAACCCGGATGCGCACCGTATTGAAGGCTTTTTAGACATGCATTATGGCGTTTTAGCTGCACGAAAAGGCGGACTTTATAAGGAAATGTGTTTAAATGCGTTCTCACTGGAAGAAATTAAAAAAGAATTTGAATCAAAAAAGCAGGTAATAAATGCTCATAGATAAAGTACGTTCCATACAGCAAAAGCAAAACCCGCCTGCTATCCTCGTCATCGGTGACCTGATGATAGACCATTATATCTGGGGCGATGCGACAAGGCTCTCGCCCGAAGCTCCGGTACCGATAGTAAATGTAAAGAATGAATCAACCACCTTAGGCGGCGCTGCCAACGTGGCCCAAAACCTGGTTGCCTTAGGTGCAAAGGTTACTTTAGGTGGATTGATCGGAGATGATGCATTTGGACTAAGATTAATAGAAATATTAGAAAGCGAAGGCATTGCAACTAACGCCATTTTAAAAGATATAAACCGACCTACAACCGTAAAAACAAGGGTTGTAGCAGGCAGCCACCAGTTGGTTCGGGTAGATAGGGAAATTACGGACCCTGTTTTGAGCGAGTTGGAAGATGAACTGGTAAATCAATTGGATCATTATATCAATGAGGCAGATATCGTGCTTTTCTCTGATTATGGTAAAGGCCTGTTCTCGGAAGACCTGACACAAAGACTGATCAAACTGGCAAAAAGTAAAGAAAAGAAAGTGATCATCGATCCGAAAGGATTGAATTATGAGAAATATAAAGGGGCCTTTATCATCAAACCAAACCGGAAGGAACTGGCCGAAGCTGCTAAAACCGAACGGATAAAAAACATAGATGATCTGCAAAAAGCTGCTAAAGTTATCTTTAAACAAACCGGGGTTGATTATCTGATCGTCACCTTGTCCGAGGAAGGGATGGTTATTGTGGATGAACTTGCCTACAAACTTCTACCTGTCAAGGCTACGGCTGTATTTGACGTAACGGGTGCCGGAGACACGGTTTTGGCTACTATCGCCTACTTTATTGCATCGGGCTTGAGTATCGAAGATGCCTGCGAACTAGCCAATCACGCAGCCGCCATTGTAATACGCCGTGTAGGTAGCGCTACGACAACAATTGACGAAATTTTAGAAGATATAACTAACGGTCATTAATAATAGACCAAGACGATAAGAAATGAATAAATTGGTTATTGAGGAACTGAACGACCATCAGCAGTTAATACAAAAAGTAATTGATTCGCTCAGCGGCGACATAGAGACCGCTTGCGGAATGATTGTGAGTACCCTAAAGAATGGTAATAAAGTATTGATAGCCGGCAATGGCGGCAGTGCTGCCGATGCCCAACACATCGCGGCAGAATTAAGCGGAAGATTTGTGAAAGAGCGCAGGGCATTACCCGGTATTGCCTTAACAACTGATACCTCTGCGTTAACATCTATAGCTAATGATTATGGCTATCAATATGTGTTTTCGCGCCAGTTGGAAGCTTTGGCCCAACCCGGCGACCTGTTTATTGGCATATCTACCAGCGGGAATAGCGAGGGGATTTTAAAAGCATTCGATTCAGCCCAAAAATTAAAGTGTAAAACACTTGGATTATCGGGACGGAATGGTGGAAAAATGAATGGCATCTGCGATCTGAATATCATTGTGCCTTCAGATGTTACAGCACGCATACAGGAGATGCATATCCTGATCGGACATATTCTTTGCAAAGCTGTTGATAATGAATTTTAATATAAACATACTTACGAAGTTTTGAAAACTTCGTAAGTATGAAAAATGTATTCATTTACCGTAAGGGTAAATCTACATTTCGTTGTAACACATTAATAATTGATTAGGAACATCCATTAGTAGGTGTTGAACATGTTCCATCCGGCATGCAAGCGTATTCGGGGCAATTTGGTCCACCAGCCGGGTCAGCATAAGCACATGCGTTACTAATGTAAGGTCCGTTTTTGACATCTTGACATTTCCAGTTGGTCAATTGCCCAGTTCCACCGGCCACGTTTCGCATTTCTTCTCTTGATAATTTTTGCATATTAATTAAAGTTTAGATAAAAACACCTCTTTTTATTGGCAGAGGACAGCCATTTAACTAATATATAAAATCAATTATAATATAGAGAAATGAAATAGAAATTATTTTTTAACATCCACATAACCACTACTGAGTATCACTAATAAACTTTGGGCCAAACAACCCAGTAATTTTTCAGTATTTTAGCCAATTGTATAGCTTTAAAACATTTAATGAAAAATAACTTTGAAAAAGTGCTACTTGATAAAATAAGTGATTTACCCGCACTTAAATCTGAAATACTCAAATGGCAAAGCGAAGGC
>DATHLW010000599.1:0-8760 GCA_035487675.1 Mucilaginibacter sp.
TATGATAGGTGACCTGGCATTGGTAGGAGTTCCGTTAAGGGGACATATTATGGCGGCACGTCCCGGGCATGCAGCCAATATCGCGTTTGCCAAAAAGATTAAAACGCTGATCAAGAAGGAGAGAAGCCGGAAGCATATAAAATTGTACGACCCCAATGCTAAACCGGTTTATGATACCGTTGATATTATGAGAATATTACCGCACCGGCAGCCGATGCTGATGATCGATAAGATATTGGAGATCAGCAAGAGCCATGTGGTAGGTTTGAAGAACGTGACGATGAACGAGACTTTGTTTGCCGGGCATTTTCCAGGACAACCTTTGTTTCCCGGAGTGCTGCAAATTGAGGCGATGGCGCAAACCGGTGGTATTTTAGTGCTGAATACGGTGCCTGACCCCGAAAACTATATCACGCTGTTCCTGAAGATTGAGAATGCGAGGTTTAAAGATAAGGTAACGCCCGGTGATACGATCATTTTCTATTGTAACCTGATCGCGCCGATACGCCGCGGCATAGCACAAATGAAGGGCGTCGGCATGGTTGGATCGCGCATAGTGGTTGAAGCGGAACTAATGGCACAGATAGTAAGAAAGACAACTGAAGATAAAGAAGCATGATACAACCTTTAGCATATATACATCCGCAGGCAAGAATAGCTGATAATGTGGTGATAGAGCCCTTTGTAACCATACACAAGGACGTCGAGATCGGCGAGGGTACATGGGTAGGCTCTAACGCTACTATAATGGATGGAGCACGTATCGGTAAGAACTGCAGGATTTTCCCCGGAGCTGTTATATCTGCCCCGCCACAGGATTTGAAATACCGCGGTGAACAAAGTACTGTGACTGTTGGCGATAATACCACCCTCCGCGAATGCGTAACGCTAAACCGTGGTACAGCATTGGATAAAAATACCACCACTATTGGCAGCAATTGCCTGCTAATGGCTTACGTGCACGTAGCACATGATTGCGTGATCGGTGATAATGTGATCATTGCCAACTCGGTGCAATTAGCCGGACACATCAATGTGTATGATTATGCTTTCATCGGCGGTACATCAGCGGTGCACCAGTTTGTTGAGATCGGAACGCATAGCATGATATCGGGTGGTTCATTGGTACGTAAGGACGTTCCGCCATTCACCAAAGCAGGCCGCGAGCCATTATCCTATATCGGTATCAATTCGGTTGGATTGCGCCGCAGAGGATATTCAGCAAGCACCATTAACGAGATACAGGAAATTTACCGTATCATCTTCCTGAAGAAGTACAATGTGACCAAAGCCCTGGATATCATAGAGGCAGAATTTGCGCCTACTGTTGAGCGCGACGAGATCATCAACTTTGTGTCGAACTCGCAGAGGGGTATCATGAAGGGATTTGGGATTTAAGTTGGCAGTTAGCGGTTTGCAGTTGGCACGAAAATCAAATAGATATTTAGATATTTAAATTATTAAGCTGCAAACTGCCCACTGATAACTGCAAACTGACAATGAAGATCACCCTCCAGAACATAGGCCGCCGTTTTAACCGCGACTGGATATTCAGGAACATCGATTACACTTTTACTTCGGGTGAAACCTATGCCGTATTGGGGCCGAACGGTTCTGGTAAATCAACCCTTTTGCAGGTTTTGAATGGCAGTTTAGCCCCTTCTTCAGGCGATATTAACTATTTTTTAGGGGATAGTTCCGTTGAGATTGAGGATGTTTTCAAATACGTTAGTTTAGCTGCGCCCTATCTTGAATTGATAGAAGAATTTACAATGGATGAGATGGCCGACTTCCATTTTAAGTTCAAATCCTACCGGCCGGGAATGGACAAGGACGCGGTGATCAGCCTGCTTAACCTGCAGGGCAGTCGGAATAAAATGATCAAATATTTCTCGTCGGGGATGAAGCAAAGGCTTAAGCTGGTATTGGCTTTTTGTTCGGATACCCCCATGCTGATGCTTGACGAACCAACCTCCAATTTAGATGGCCAGGGTGTGGATTGGTATCTGAGCCTGGTACAACAATTCGCCGCCGACCGCCTCACCATCATCTGCTCCAACCAGGAACAAGAGTACAGCTTTTGCAAGCAGCGGTTGAATATTTCGGATTATAAAAAGTAATACCCACCCGGCAATAAAATGTAACTTTCCCACCTATCCAGCGTCAAACTACTGATAATGGGTGCTTTATGAAAATTAAGTTATTTGTAAACCGAAATCCTGTACTAATTTACTTTGCTGCTACCTTTATTATTTCCTGGGCAGGTTCATTTCTATTGGTTGCTCCTAAATTATTAAAAGGTGAGGCCATCCAACAAATGGATGGGCTGAAAATGTTCCCCATAATGCTGCTTGGCCCAAGCATAACAGGGATTTGCCTCACTGGTATTTTATATGGTAAAATCGGCTTGCGCGAATTATTCTCCCAAATTAGACGCTGGCGGATCGGTCTGAAATGGTATTCAGCTTTACTAATACCACCTATTGTAATTAGTTTGGTACTTTTTATACTTGGGAAAATATATCCTAATGAATTTTCACCCTCCTATTATTTTATAGGCTTTCTTTTTGGTGTACCAGCCGGATTGCTGGAAGAAATAGGCTGGACAGGTTTTGCTTTCCCTCATTTACAAAAAAAGTTTAGTTTGATAACTTCGGGTATTATACTTGGTCTGCTCTGGGGTTTATGGCATTTCCCAGTAATTGACTCTTTAGGTTCTGCATCGCCTCATGGCAGATTCCTCTTGCCTTTCTTCATTGCTTTTATCTTACTTATGACAGCTATAAGAATTATTATTTGCCGGGTTTATGCAGGTACTAAAAGTGTATTGCTGGCACAGCTTTTTCATATCAGTTCAACTGGTTTTTTGGTTGTTTTGAGTCCTTCGGGTATTTCGCCAAAGCAGGAAGTATTTTGGTACCTGGTTTACGCTGCCGTTTTATGGCTGTTGATCATAGTGTTCCGGCGCAAATTATTCATGCAAACAACAACCAATCGGAAAACTTTATCAGAATCTGTGAACTAATAAGCTGGTAGAGTCAATTATAAATACTTACCCCTCATCACTCGGCGGCATATACTCCAGCTTCTTTTGAAAATATTTATCCCAGCTGATCTGTTGCACACGGTTGGCCATGTGGCCGGTATCTTCGTCGTAATCCTGGTTCAGTTGCTTGTATTTGGCATCAATACGATCAAATATTTCCTGGGCACGATATTGATAATCGGAACCAAAAACAGTTTTACCAACCTCGCGCAATAGCTCCTGCTGCTCTAAATAGGCAATGATATAGTGGCCCTGCTCGTGCTTTAATACTTCGGCCAGCATTTCGGGAGAAGTGATGCTGGATTTGTCCATCCATGAGCGGTCCCGGTTTACGGTCAGTTTGATATTAAAGTACAGTTGATAATATCCAGTTTTGCGGTAAGCCTCGTACTTATATTCAATAGAGCAGTTGGTATAAGCTATCACCCCGCTATTGCGATGTGGAACACCAGCAAAATCATTAACCGTAAGCTGGCGGTATGCTTGCGCCCGGGCAAATTGCCAACAGGTACACAATACAGCTATACAGATCACCCTCCTAAATATCAACCTCATGAATATGGTTAGTAAAATTTTACTTTTTGACTTTATCAGTGTTCAAAAGGTTTAAAGCCATTACGTCTTTCATCGTTCGCTCCATTGATGCAGTCGAACCATCCAGGAAGATCACATTCCCCTGTGAGTTCTCGGCAAAGTGTTTAATGGATTCTGTCCACATGGTAAATAGTATCACAGACGTATCCATATGGGCTTGTTCCATTTCTTTTGCAGCGGCGGTCATCCCCTTTGCTACTTCCTCCCTGAACAGGGCTATACCCTGCCCTCTTAGCTGCGCTGCCTGGCGTTCAGCTTCGGCTGCAATTTTTATAGCGTTACCCTCGGCCTCAGCAGCTTTTGTTTTGGTGATCAGCAATGCCTGGCCCTCGTTCTCGGCAGCTGCCTTCAAATTGTTGGATGCCACCACCTGGCTCATCGATTTTAATATCACATCGTCAAAAGTAATGTCGTTCAGCTGCAGATCCTGCAAATGATAACCCCATGTTTCCAGTATAGCATCCAATTGAGCTTTCACGTGTTCTACAATATCCTTGCGCAGCACCAATACATCCGCCTGTTTCTTTGTAGCCACATAAGCCCTGATCGATCCCTCAATTGTACGTATCAGAGCCTGCATCAGGTTGCGCTCGTCAACAAATTTAAAGGCTACGTTTTTGATTGTTTCCTCGTCCTGGTCGAGCACCGAATAAAGCATCATCGCCTTAAAGTAAACATTGGCCTGATCGACCGTTACTGCCTGGAACTCCAGCTCGACAGAACGGTTCTGGATGGATATGCGGGAGTATATCTGTTCTATAAGCGGCAGCTTCAAATTAAGCCCCGGCCTGAGTATACGGCGGTATTTCCCAAATACTGTAATTACGGCAATAGTGCCTTGTTTTACAGTCACAAATGAGGAGAACAGGATAACCAGTGCGACAAAGGCAATGATCATTAAAGGTATGTCAATATTCATAGTTCGGCCTTTTATGGCAAATAAATATAGGTTTTTATTTTTTGGTGCGCTATTTGTTTGGTATTAAACTACTATCAATTGTAATCATGAACTTAAAACGTATTTTCGGTGCTATACTTACCTTATTGGGAATCACTGGGTTGATCTATACGGGGATCAACATCATACAACACGGCGCTCATTTTGCAACGCTGGCTGTGGTAGGGATAATCTCACTGTTATTCTTTTTTTCAGGAATAAGTTTGATCAGAACAACGGCGGACCAATCGTGATATTGAAGAAATATCGAATAATGAATTTTGAATATCGAATGTAGAGACGCGTTCAGTTAATTATCCAAACTAACCGACCCATCCTCATCAATATTCAGTCCTGATTGAGGGAAATCTATCTCGGTGAGTGTTTTGATACGTTTTACTACGCGGTTGGTGGTATCGCGTGCAAGTCCTTTCTCGTGAGTTTGCCTGAAAGCAATGATGTTACCGCTGATGAACTCACCTTTTTTATTAAGGTACACTTTTAATAATGGCGCCATGCCGCAAACTCCCATCACACTCACACTTTTATAGGTGCAGAAATTACCAAGACTGTAGGCAATCAACCGCCCTTTATAGCTTTCCAATGCCCGACTCACATGCGGACCGTTGCCCAATACAATATCTGCACCGGCATCAATAGCATTGTGGGCGAACAGGTGTACATCGCCGCGTTTGGCATTCAGAAACGACTCCATCTTCAATGGCACATGCTCATATTGTGGGCCTTCTGCACCGCCGTGGAAGGAGACGATCACCACATCGCATTGCTGCTTTAGTTGGCTGATGATCTGCCGGGCATTCTCCAGGTCGAGCAGTTGTACCGTGTGGGCATTTGGGGCAAAAGCACAAAAACCATACTTAACCCCGTTGCGCTGAAAAGTAGTCACCGGACAGATTTCCAGTCCTGCATAATTAATTCCATTATCAGCTAGTGTTTTGGTGGTACTTATGCATCCCTTTTTATCAAAATCGGTAATGTGGTTGTTGGCTAAGCTGAGCAGGTTAAATCCAGCATCCTTTAATACCCTGCCGTATTGTGTCGGCATCCTGAAGAGATAGGCTGTTTCAAGGTTCTTTTTGTTGGTGGCCGGCATGCCCGAATCGAGCAAAGCGCCTTCCAGGTTACCGAATACCACATCGGCCCCAGCAAAATATTTGGTGACTGACCT
Source organism: Mucilaginibacter sp. (assembly GCA_035487675.1). Classification (GTDB taxonomy): domain Bacteria; phylum Bacteroidota; class Bacteroidia; order Sphingobacteriales; family Sphingobacteriaceae; genus Mucilaginibacter. The sequence goes on from DATHLW010000599.1 coordinate 5,767, forward strand.
AAAACTGCTCTTAGCACTATCCGGTGGCAACTTGCTGCTGTCGGGATAGGATGATCCCAGCATAATATCGCCCACAGCGGCTATACAAATGGTATCGTGCAGGCTATCGCGTTTGAGGCGTGGAGAATCTTCTTTCTTTGACTTGGATTGATGATTAGCAGCACGATTATTAGCCATAGACGATGCCTGCTCGCAGCTTTCTGCCAGCATCAACAGCATAGATCCTGCCAGAAAATGCCCAATCAGTTTAATCACAAAAAAAATCCTTCCGGTTAAGAAAGGATCTGCAATTTATAAAAAATATCTTTATTTATTGTTTGCTGTTGTTATCGGTGCTGCTAACGCTTCCATCCGGCGACTCTTCTAATTCTTTTTTGAATACATCCAGCAACCGGCCGCCTTTATAAAAGTAACGGTCGTAGTATCCGTCGTCTAAACTGCTTATGGCTACACCACGTGATGAAGCATGGGCAAATCTGCCGCTTCCTAAATAAATACCAACGTGGCTGATGCTGCGGCTGTGTATCTTAAAGAAAACCAGGTCGCCTTCCTGCAATTCGTCTTTGCGGACAGGGCTAACCATGCTGAAAATATCACGCGAATTGCGTTTGATAGTAAGATTGAAAACTTTGCCGTATAATTCTTTGGTAAACGCTGAGCAATCGATCCCTTTTTTGGTATCGCCGCCGAAATGGTAAGGGGTACCTACCCAGTCGTAAACAAATTGAAACAATTTTACATTGGAGGTGGTTGACACTGCAACACCCATTATTTGGGAGAAATATTCTTTAATTAAACCATCCTGCTCATCGGTGGGCTTGTCTGTAGTTGGGGCCGAAGTTGTTTTTGTTTGTGCCTGAGCAGCAATTATACTCATACACAACACAATAGCAAGGATAATTTTCTTCATTTAATCGTTAGTCTTTGTTGATTACGGGGCAACAAGTGCTATTTTATAGTTCAGTGTCTTGCAAAACTATTGTAATTTTTTATAATTACAAATTTATGACACCTTTTTTTAAAATATTGAAATGATTTATACGGGGCCACAATCAAATTGGTTGTGAAATTAAAAAATTTAACTGTTTGTTTAGCAGCCTGATAGAGCAAGAGTGTACAAAATACAACAAAGTGGCAATTTATTCACAACAAATTTGTTGCAGTTTCGGTTTTTTCAAGGATATAATTAGATTTGCGCTTCGCAAATGAAAGAGACCGTTTTACAAATGAGTTCAATCGAAATAAATAAGGACACCTACCTGATGTGGTATGAGTCTATGCTACTGATGCGTAGGTTCGAGGAAAAATCTGGCCAGTTATATGGTCAGCAGAAGATACGTGGTTTTTGTCACCTTTATATTGGCCAGGAAGCAGTGCTTGCCGGTGCCATGTCGGTGCTGAAACACGAGGACAGCATGATCACCGCTTACCGTGATCACGCTCACGCTTTGGCAAAGGGAACATCACCCAACGCTGTAATGGCCGAACTGTATGGCAAAGCTACCGGATGCTCAAAAGGCAAAGGCGGATCGATGCACATGTTCGACAAGGAAAATAACTTTTACGGTGGGCATGGTATCGTAGGCGGACAGATCCCGCTGGGTGCCGGTATTGCTTTTGCCGAAAAGTTTAAAGGTACCGATGCGGTATGCTGCACCTATATGGGCGACGGCGCTGTTCGCCAGGGTGCTTTGAACGAGACCTTCAACATGGCTGCCCTGTGGAAATTGCCGGTGATCTTCATCTGCGAAAACAACGGTTATGCCATGGGTACTTCGGTTGAACGTACCACCATCCAGACAGACATCTATAAATTAGGTTTGCCTTATGGCATCCCTTCCTCAGCTGTTGATGGTATGGACCCGGTTGCGGTACATAATGCGATGGACGAAGCCGCTGCACGTGCACGTGCCGGAGAAGGCCCGACCTTTTTGGAAATGCGTACCTATCGCTACAAAGGTCACTCCATGTCTGATCCGCAGAAATACCGTACCAAAGAAGAACTGGAAAGCTACAAAGCAAAAGACCCGATAGACCACGTGAAAAGCGTTATTTTGGAGCAGGGTTATGCTGACGAAAAATGGTTTGACGAAATGGACGAGAAGATAAAAGCTATTGTTGACGAATCAGTAAAATTTTCTGAAGAGTCGCCATGGCCTGAGGCATCTGAACTGTACACTGATGTGTATGTTGAAAAAGATTATCCTTTTATAAAGGACTAATATTAATATACTAATTTTATAAAACACTATTCATATTTAATATATGGCCGAAGTAGTTAAAATGCCTAAAATGAGTGATACCATGACCGAAGGGGTATTGGCGAAATGGCATAAAAAAGTGGGCGACAAGGTGAAATCGGGCGATGTATTGGCCGAGATAGAAACTGACAAAGCCACGATGGATTTTGAATCGTACCAGGACGGCACCTTATTATATATAGGTGTTGAAGAGGGCAAAGCTGTTCCGGTTGATGCAGTGATCGGTGTGATAGGAAAAGAAGGGGAGGATTACCAATCTGTATTGAATGGAGCCGCGGGTGAAAGTAGCAGTGGCACTGGCAGTAGCAGTACTCCTGCTGAAGAAAAAACTGCTACTGCAACTGCTACTAAAGAAGCAACTGCAACTACTACTTCGAAGATAGATACTTCAAACATACCTGCCACGGTGATCCGTATGCCTTTATTGAGCGATACCATGACCGAAGGCGTGATACAGAAATGGAATTTTAAAGTAGGCGATAAAGTAAAGGCTGATGACTCGCTGGCCGACGTGGAAACCGACAAGGCCACCATGGAAGTTGTAGGTTACGAAGCCGGAACCCTGCTCTATATCGGTGTAAAAGAAGGTGAGGCTGCCGCTGTAAATGGCATTATTGCTATTGTAGGTAAAGAGGGCACCGACATTACTCCGCTGTTACAAGATGGGGGCACTCCAGTAGCAGTTGAAAGTAGCAGTAGCAGTCAGCCTACCGCATCTGCTCCTGCTGAAACT
>DATHLW010000600.1:0-5293 GCA_035487675.1 Mucilaginibacter sp.
CAAGGAAAAGGATAAGCCGGATAGTATCCGCATCAAATACACCCGCGATGAGTTACTTGATCTTTTAGTAAATAAACTTTCATCAAACCGTGAACTGAAAAATGTGCCCTATATTATTAATCAACTCATCGCCGGTAACCAAAAAGGATATATGAAGGAATATTTTGATGGCGTATTTGGCGCCGGAACCTCCTCGGCAGGTATGCGGTATTCCATGTATTGTTCGGAGCAGATTAATTATGCAGATCAAAAAGTCATCGACAAACAAAATACTTTCTTCCCTTATTTGGCATGGTTTCATTTTAATGATGTGGACCACCCGATATGCAATTGCTGGAATGTAAAGTCTGTCGACCCGATAGCCAAAACTCCTGTATATTCACACCTGCCGGTATTGCTGAGTTCGGGTGATACCGACCCCTATTGCCGGCCATACTATAACGACCTGATCCATCATTATATGCCTAATAGTCAACGGCTGCTGTTTATCGATAAAACCCATGCCCCGCTGCTGAATACCAGGGAAGGTGATGAATTGCTTGCTGCGTTCCTTGCCCATCCCTTTAGCCCGGTAGTTACTGATGGTAAAAAAGTTAAAGCTTATTGATTGTAAGAAATGAAAAAGATCATACTCATTATATTGTTTTTAGGCAGATTATCAGCGTATGCTCAAAAGGATAACCGCATTGTGATCGGAACAGTAGATACGCTTTATTCAAAAATCCTGAATGAGAAGAGAACTATCTTGGTTCATGTACCCGAAGGTGATAAAACGCAGCGCTATCCGGTATTGTATATTCTGGATGGTGAAGATCATTTCCTGTCTGCCGTAGCCATAACCGAACAATTTAGTGGTTTACTACCTCCGATGATCGTGGTCGGAATTAATAATATGGGGCACGGGTACCGTGAACGCGACCTGACACCAACTAAAGTACGCGAGGGTGCTTTAGTAAACGCCGGCGATGCAAGATTATCAGGAGGAGGCGAAATTTTTTTCAGTTTTATGGAGAAAGAATTAATGCCTTATATCGATTCAAAATATCCAACCGCGAGCTATCGGATATTTAGCGGACATTCTTTAGGTGGGTTAGCAGTTGTAAATGCTTTTTTCAATCATACCAATTTGTTTAATGCTTATATCGCTTTAGATCCGAGCCTATGGTGGGATCAGCAGAAATGGATAAAAAAACAGGAGAGCGAAATATCAACGCACGATTTTAAGAATAAATCTCTATTTGTAGGGATTGCCAATAATATCCCGCCGGGTATGGATACGATATCCATTTTGAAGGATACCGGTACAACTGCAGCTGTTACGAAGGCAGTATTACCATTTGTACATTTTTTAAGAGACAACAAGCCCTCTGGTTTACGTTGGTCATCAAAGTTTTACCCCACCGAGACCCATGGCACAGTTGAATTACTATCTGAGTATGATGCCTTGCGCTATTTATTTGATTTTTACCCATTCAGAACCAGTCAATTTAGCGGGCATCCGGAATTAAATGAGGATTCCGTTTTAGCTGCCCACTATAAAATGGTTACCGAAAAAATGGGCTATACTGTACAGCCAACAGAAAATTCGGTAAACGAACTGGCCTATGGCTGCATGGGAAATCATAAAATGGCCGAAGCTTATAAACTCTTCAAAAGAAACACAGATTATTATCCCAACAGTGCTAATGCTTATGATAGCCTGGGCGATTACTATGTTGCCGCCGGAGATAAGCAAAAAGCCATAGAGGCTTTTACCAAATCATTAAGTTTACAGGAAACGGAAGATACCCGTAGAAAACTCAACGAATTGACTGGCAAAAAATAGATTTTGTAGAGATGCGATGCATCGCGCCTCTATAAATTCAATATGGTTTTCCCGCCGCCAAAGCCCTATTGGCCCATTTAATGGCTACTTTTTCCCGGTATTTAGCGTAATCACCTTTAAACGCCATTTTAAGTAAGCTATCCACACCACCTTTAATGGCCAGGTTGTATAAACTCGCAGCCTTGCGGGTCAAGGATGCATCCCACGCACGCAAACTTAGAGAATAAGAGCCGTCAATATATTTCATCCAGTGCCAGTAGCCGGTAGGCATAAACAGGGTGTCACCGTGTTCCAGGAAAACTTCAGTTCCCTCAACTCCATCCAGCGCCGGGAATTTTTTGATATCCGGGTTCGATACATCATAATCTTCAAGAGCATAAGTCGCATTGGGCAGGCAGTACAGGCGGCGTTTCCATTTATTCTCGAACAGGATCACGTGCTTGCGTCCACCAAAATGCGTATGGAAGATGTGAGGCAGATCGATATCATAATGCAAAAATGTAACCGAATTTGATCCGCCGAAAAACATTGCCGGCATGCTTTCCAAAAATCCGCCCATCAAATCTTTAGGCAAAATGATGTCGTTTATTAGTTGCGGAGCCTGTTTGAAAATGTTAAAAAAGAAGATGCGAAGCTCAGTAGGTTGCGATCGTATCAGATCAATATATTCATCAAAGGGCATTTCTGCTGCCCGGGCATTGATCGGTTTTGATGGATCAGCTTTTGAATTATCGTATAGGGGAACTACTTTGTTGCCAACAGCTTCCTTTAGGTATTCAGGCGTCCATTTTTCGCGCGCAGGCCAGTTTTTAGTTAGCCCTTTTATTACCAGTGGGCGTCGCGGTTTCAAATAGTTAGCGGTAAAATCTGCAGGGCTGATCGTATCTACAGTATCAATAGGGCGGAGGATAAAACTCATATGAATTGTCTCAAATCAGTAATTAATATTGACCATCAGGCGATTTACCCTTTGGGCAATAAAAGTCAAAGATAGCAAGATAACGATTTATGAAAATTAATATTTTCGTCATTTATACGTGAGACCAGCGTTTTGTACAAAAAAAGGTCCGGGTAACTTGCACCCAGACCTTTTTTAAAGTTTGTTTTATTAGTTTGAAGTTGTCAAAATGAATCAGATGTTGTGCAAACCGCCAACTGCCAACTGGTTAGTTCGGCATTAACACAGTGTTCACTACATGTATTACACCATTGCTTTGGTTTACATCAGCGATGGTGATACATGACTCGCCGCCCTTTTCGTCAACCAGGTATAGTTTTTTGCCTTTTGCCATAGCGGTTAGTTTACCACCTTGTACAGTTGCTAACTCGGCTTTGCCGTTGCCTGCTTTTACTTTGGCCCAAAGATCGGCAGAGCTTAAGCGACCAGCTACTACGTGATAAGTTAAAATTTTAGTCAATGCATCCTTGTTTTCTGGTTTTACCAAGTTATCAACCGTTCCGGCAGGTAATTTATTAAATGCTTCATTGGTTGGAGCAAATACGGTGAACGGGCCGGCAGATTCTAAAGTTTCGACCAAACCTGCGGCTTTAACAGCTGCAACCAGTGTGGTGTGGTCTTTTGAGTTAACTGCATTTTCAACAATGTTTTTCGTAGGGTACATTGCAGCGCCGCCTACCATTTTTGTTTGAGCATAAGTTTTGGGCGCGATTGCAATAGCTACCATTGCAAAGGCCGCGAAAATGATTTTTTTCATTTTTTTAATTGGTAAATGATACTGTCAAGAGAATATTCTTGTGCTGCAGCTAAATGACAGTTTCATTTATTTTTTAATTGTGAGTTATTTGTTGGAAGATACGGTACTTATCGAAGTATGGATTTTGCAAATATTAAAATTTCAATTATATATCTGAAAATCAATAATGTAGAATTAAAATAATACCGCAGATATTAAAAAAACAAACCGGATGCAATATGATCAGCATATAATTTACCATTCCGGGTGAGGTAAATAATGTGATCTTCGCGGCGTACCCAGCCCTTATCGAAAAATTCTTCAGATTCCTTTATGAGTTGATCAGAAGCGCCTTTTGCTATTTTGTTTAATTGGTCCAGGTCGAGTCCCCATTGGGTACGCAACGATGTCATGATATACTCATTCAGGCGGTTATCTTCGGTCAAAATTTCTATCTCAGCGGGTATCTTTTTGTTATCGATGGACCGCATGTATTTAGCATTGTTGGCGATGTTCCACTGGCGTTTTTCGCCATCATAAGAGTGGGCTGATGGGCCTATACCCAGGTATTTTATGCCTTTCCAATAGTTTGTATTGTGCCTGGAATAATGGCCGGGCTTGCAAAAATTGGATATTTCGTAATGTTCAAAGCCGCGTTGTTGCATTGCATCCATCAGCTCTATAAACTGCTCCGAACTTTGCTCCTCGTTCATGGGCGCCTGCTTTTTGTTTTTGATGAATGACGCTAGCGCGGTCTGGGGCTCAACCGTCATGGAGTAAGCCGATATATGCGGAACTTGTAGATCAAATACCTTTTCTAAGTTGTACTCCCATTTTTGATCAGTCAGCAGGGGATAACCGTAGATCAGATCGACGGTGATATTCTCAAATTCTGCGTCCTGCGCCCGTTTTACAGACGCTTCAGCTTCATTTGCCCGGTGCACCCGGTTCATCCAGACCAGGTCATCATCAAAAAATGATTGTATGCCTATGCTAAATCGGTTGATAGGTGTTTGTTTAAAAGTCTTTAATTTCTGGTGGTCTAAATCGTCAGGATTGGCCTCCAATGTGATTTCCGCATCTGATGATACCGTATGCAAATCTGTAATTGTATTGATTAGCAGGTTAATTTCTTCATCTTTCAATAAAGATGGCGTGCCGCCGCCGAAATATATGGTCTCAATGGTATCACCACTCAAAAAGTCTTTTTGAAGTTTGATCTCCTGTTGCAAAGCCTGTATCAACTCCGATTTATAAGTTAACGAGGTGCTGAAATGGAAGTCGCAATAGTGGCAAGCCTGCTTGCAAAAGGGAATATGAAGATAGATGCCGGCCATTGGGTTTCGTAAAATGCAAAAGTAAACTATAGCAGTCTTGAAACGACTAACAAATGTTAATCACTTGAAATTGTTTATTTAACAAAACCGGTATATGGTTTATTTCTTAGCATAACCCAAGTACGATCATACGACACAAGGTAGTGTATCACAATAATTACAGCCATTATTATACTCAAAGTTGAGTACCCAAGATCATATAAGGCCCATGTAGCCGATCCAAATAATCCCAATTCCAATAATAATCTGATAATACCCGGTACTGCAACCGGCGCCGGCTTAGGATCATTAGGGATACGTAAAATACCCCATAAAGCTGCTGCTACAAAAGGCAAACCTGCCGCGGCAACATATCGCAACCAGCTCCCGCTTAAATGCCAGCCCCAAAGGCCTAATGCGATAAGCATTGCAATTTCTAATAAGAACCGTACAGCAAG
>DATHLW010000601.1:0-3459 GCA_035487675.1 Mucilaginibacter sp.
AACGGTTATATTGACAGGATCGAAGTGCTAACCTTTGTAGATGGTACAACTTCAGTCGATTGGATGATCAAAGCAGGGGCTAAAGTGATGAACCTGCTTACTAAAGGCTCAATGAATCATTTAACCTATCAGCTGAAGAAAACACCAGAGCAGCATTTTAAAGAGGTAGGCGAAGTGATTGCTTATGCCGCCAAAAACGGTATAGAAACCAACGTATATCTGGAGGATTGGAGCAATGGTATGCGCCATTCGCATGAATACGTTTTTCAATATCTTGATTTTCTGGTTACGCAGCCTGTTAAAAGAATATTGTTACCGGATACCCTGGGTGTTTTGATTCCATCTGAAACAAGAAAATACCTGGATGCTATTATCCCAAGGTACCCTAATATCCATTTTGATTTCCACGCGCATAATGATTATGACCTGAGTATAGCAAACGTGCTGGAAGCGGTAAATGCAGGTGTCAAAGGTCTGCACCTTACCATCAATGGAATGGGTGAACGGGCAGGGAATGCGCCGTTAGCCAGCACAATAGCTGTATTGAATGATTATGTGAAAGATGTACAAACTTCGGTTGAAGAAAAATCTCTTTATACGGTGAGTAAACTGGTGGAAACTTTTTCAGGTTTTCGTGTACCAGTAAATAAGCCCGTTGTAGGTGAAAATGTATTCACACAAACAGCTGGGATACATGCTGACGGCGATAAGAAAAATAACCTGTACTTTAACGACCTGATGCCCGAGCGTTTTGGACGCCAGCGCAAATATGCTTTAGGCAAAACAAGCGGTAAAGCAAACATCGAAAATAACCTTCAACAATTAGGAATTCGTTTATCAGATAGCGATTTAAAGAGAGTTACAGAAAGGGTTATTGAACTGGGCGATAGGAAAGAAGTAGTTACCCAATCCGATTTGCCTTATATCATTTCTGATATACTGGACAGCAACACCATAGAGGAAAAGGTGCATATCGAAAATTATGTACTTACCCATTCAAAAAACCTCCGGCCATCGGTTACTTTAAGGATCGATGTAAACGGAGAGATTTTTGAAGAACATTCGCAAGGTGACGGACAGTACGACGCTTTTATGAATGCGTTAAAAGTGATCTATAAGAAAAAAGGGCTCGACCTGCCCTTATTAACCGATTATGCTGTGCGTATCCCACCAGGCGGTAAATCAGATGCCTTATGCGAAACCATCATTACATGGGATTGCAAAGGGAGGGAATTTAAAACCCGTGGGTTGGACAGCGATCAGACAGTGGCTGCTATTAAGGCTACTCAAAAGATGCTGAACCTGATTTAAAAAATAGATCATCTCCCATCATAAGCATCCTGCAATTTTTGAATATCAAGCTTAGTCATTTTCATCATGGCTTGCATTGCACGGCCTGCTTTTTCGGGGTCATTGCCCTGCAGTACTTTATCTAATACAGTGGGTACTATCTGCCACGTTACACCAAATTTATCATCAAGCCAGCCGCATTGGTTCGTATTACCACCTTCACCTAATTTTTCCCAGTAATAATCTACTTCGTCCTGTGTTTCGCAGCTTACGAAAAAAGAAGTAGCAGGTGAGAATTTAAACATCGGTCCGCCATTAAAAGCAATAAACTCCTGTCCGAACAGCTCAAATGATGCCGAAAGTATAGTTTTTGCAGAGCCCGGCCTTGCATCCTGGTAATGCCTGATCTTTCCGGCTTTTGAATCTTTAAAAACAGAAGTGTAAAAGTTCATAGCTTCTTCAGCCTGGCTCTCGAACCATAAAAATGGGGTTATCTTTTGCATAACTGGATATTTTTAAGTTTATAATTTATACCAAAGTTAGGCTGATAAATCGCCACCTGAAACACCTGCATGCGACAAAGAGGGGGCCGAAATCCGACAATCACATCAATGTTTCAGATAAGCGTTGGGAACGTTGGGAGGTGTGTAGTCAATGCTGTAAGCATGTTTGATCAATATTGAGACTGTTTCGGCGACGGTCGTATCCTTACGATGCATTTGCGGTAGCAAGCCCATCATGGCATAGCTTATTGGATTTACAGACGGAATAAATGTCTCCCAATCGTATCCTTTGCCCCAAATCAATCCTTTAACCGTAATGTTCAGATCTGCGCCGTTTTCTAAAAGCCAATGCATCATTTGTTTTGAATTATTCAAATTTTGATTAACCGTATGAAAAATAGGCGTGTGCCAGCCAAAGCCATACTCGTCAATTGCGGCTCTTGCGTTTATATCGGCACCATATTGCAAAAGGATACGGGCACAATTAACACAGTTATATTCGGCGCAGAAATGCATTAGCGTACCGCCTGTTAACGGAGTATAAGTATTGTTAAATAAGGAGTATGTCTTATTAATTATGGTTTGATCGTTTTTGAGCAACTCTTTCAATTTGCCTGAATCATCGATAAAAACAGCGAGCAAGGCTTTGTCTTCAAATTCCAACCCGTGATCAATAAATACCTGTATACAATCTTTAAACCGTGGAGAACGGAGATACATTTCTACCATTGTGGTAAATAAGGGCAACCCATCATGCACCTCATTAGGGTTACCACCCTGTTCAAAATATCGCCTGATGCCCTCAACCGAATGCACCTCGATATCATATAACATTTGTGTATAGTCTGGCATGGTAAATATTGGTTAAATATGTTTATTGAAGTTAGATATTATCTGTTGTTCCCGGTATTTTTTTTCAAATAATGCAATATCTGTGACTGCTTTATTTGGTGATAATTAAGACACAATGACGAAATATCGTTAATCGTATTTTTGCAGGCGGTAGGTAATTTGTTTTAAATCAAATGTTTAATGATTGGTATGCGATTTGAAACGATATGAATGACAAATTAAATATTTGCATTATTACAATACATATTTTAAGAAGATAGGAATATTCGGCCTTTAGTTGTAGTTTTAGGCTTAAAACTGCTTATAGTAGTGTTAATTTTATACATATTAATCTTGCCTGATGAATTATAAAGTTTTACTTGAACAAGTAGCCCAATATGTAACGTCGATGTTTGGTGGACACGCCGACCACGGACTGCCTTATCATAACAAAGCGCATACGCAATTTGTAGTCGATTCAGCTATACAGATCGCGAATCATTATCAATTGACCGATAGTGACTTTTTTATCGTGATTACCGCCGCATGGTTCCATGATACCGGTTACTTAAAAACACACGAGAACCACGAGCAGGAAGGGGTGAAGATTGCGAACAACTACCTGAAAAAGGTTGGTATTGATCAGGAAACTATTGACCACATCAACAGGTGCATAATGGCAACTGAAATGCCACAAAATCCTAAAGATTTGTTGGAGGAAATTATCTGTGATGCTGATATGTTTCATTTCGGTTCGGAAAACTTTAGCGAAAAGAACAAGCTGCTAAGGAAGGAATTAGAAGATTCAACGAAAAAAGAAATATCAAAAGAAGAG
>DATHLW010000602.1:0-2953 GCA_035487675.1 Mucilaginibacter sp.
TCGTTAGGAATGCTCTTGAGCAGCGCCAATATGACCCACAAAACAAATATTGCAGCAAAACCAGACCAGAATGATTGCCGTGACGTTTTACCGATAAACACTGTTGCCAAAAATGCGATGATAGCCGCCGCCCACCAAGGCAAAAAGTAGCTGCTGATAAAAGATAGGATCAATATGATGAGGAATAACATATTATTTGCTTCTTAAAATTAAGGTCGACTTAATACGGGTTGAACTTACAGTTGGTGATTGTAAAAACAACAATTCGTTCAACTTACCATCGCGCCATGTGGTAAACATATCTTCATAAAAATAACTTCCTGGATTCCCAGATTCTCCACCGGGGAAAACGCCGTAGCCTTTTACCTGAGGCCCCATTTGTACCACCATACGCCACGATGGGCCATTGCCGCCTCTTAACGCGTTGATCACCGCACCAGTCCCACCGGCAAAAAATTGGCCTGTACCGAAGCCCGGCAAATTGGCCAGGTGGTTGATATGGGTATCTTTTACATTACCCCATTGCCACTTTTCGCCCGGCTTGCCGTATTTGTGAAATAAGTCATTCACTGCTGCAGTAAAAGAGTGCATTACAATATCGGCGCAGGTTTCTTTTGCGGGGGTAGTGGTATTATCAAACCATTTGGAATCGGGTTCAGTCAGAAGCATTTTTTCAGTACGGTCAAAAGAAGGATAATTGAGCACTGTATTCTTATCTCCAAACTTATCATCCCAGGTCATCGCGTAAAACGTTAACCACCAGGTGTTAAAAATGGAAGCGCCCATTGAGTTTGCAGCAAAATGCTTATCCCACTTTTTAATAATAAGAAAAGCCTCGAGCTGATCCTTACCCAGTTTTGAAGAATCAATATATTTCAACATAGCTGGCAGCACATCATGTGCGCGCATGCTGTAATTATCCATCTGCATTATGCGCATACTATCAATAGTTGCATTTTGCATCACTTTAAGGAGGTCATTAATACGTTTGGCGCGATCATAAAGCTCGAAACGCCAGTTGATATAATAAGGATAGGTTTGATCGGTTGACGACTGATTAGCCGAACTGACAAACCCTCTTGGCGGATTTTTAACCGTAGGGTTTTGGTCATAAGGAATCCAGCCTTGCCAATCGTTCGCCGGGTCGCTGCCATCCATAACGAATTTGCCCTGGTCCCTGAACTTGAGCGGTATTTTCCCATTGGGAGTGATGGCAATATCTTTATCATTACTCGCAAAAATGAAGTTTTGGGCAGGAGCAGTATAGTAGGTTAATGCCTTTCGGTAATCATCATAATTCTTTCCCCGGTTAAGCAGGTAAAAGGTCATAAATTCATCCGATTCATCATGTGCTATCCACCGGAGTGCATCACCAACCGGGATGTTTTCATGGTCGTCTTTTGGTTTTTGTGAAAGGTTATCATACACCACCGGGCCATGATGGGTATAAATTACGGTATCGTAAAGCGGTTTCTGACCCCTGATGTTGATTACTTCAATACGCTTTGTAGTTTTGTTCCAGTGGTTGTTGTACCAGTATTCGTTTTTACTGTTATCCTTAAATTTTACCTGGTACCAGTCCAGCACATCAGCGTCCACGTTAGTTACGCCCCAACTGATCTTTTGGTTATAGCCGATCACGACACACGGGGCACCAGGGAGTGAGACGCCATATACATTTACCGTAGGCGACGACATCTGCAATTGATACCAGATAGAAGGGAACGTCAGATTTAAATGCGGATCATTTGCAAGGATAGGATAGCCGCTGGCTGACTTACTACCTGAAATAACCCAGTTATTACTGCCTATTCCTGGTACCCGTTCTTTTGGTTTTATGGTATCGGTCATCAGCGCAATGAAATCTTTGGAGGGCTTAGGGATTGGCAACGGCTTAAAACTCCACTGGGTACCGACGGGAATGATCGGGTCTTCGTGAAACGGATAATCCTGGAAAAGATCATTAACATCCTTTGCGCCAAAGCGTTTTAAATCATTGGTCATGGCAAACTGGTCTGATCCTCCGGCCAGTGTCTCCGACATTAGTTTGAGTAGATAAGCGCAATTAATCGGCTTCCATTCCTCGGGAGCATAATCCAGGAGTTTAAATTCTATTGGGTAATCGCGTTTACTTAGATGATGAATATAGCTATTTACACCATCAGTATAAGCTTCGATCACCATTTTTGATATCGGGTCTTTCATTATGCCTCTTACGGTATTTTCGGCGCCATAAGTCATGCCCATACGACGGTGATAACGGTCGACATTCAAAGCTTTTGGCCCAGCTATTTCCGAAAGCCGTCCTGCTGCGCTCCGATTTTGAATATCCATCTGCCACAGGCGGTCGCGGGCAGTGAGGTAGCCCTGTGCATAATACAGATCATGGTCGTTCTCCGCAAAAATGTGCGGTATCCGGTGCTCATCATATTTGATGGTTACTTTGCCCTGTAAACCATCCAACTGCAGGTTTTCTTCAGGGGAGATGTTTTTACTCTCCGCATTTTGCCAGAAACCAGAGATGGGGTTTAGAAATTCACCGATAGGGGGCATATCGCCGAACCTGGTTTGCAGCGCCCATATCAATAGGAAAGTAACAGCGATGGAAAATAAGGCTTTAAAGAGTTTCATCAGGTTGAATTAGCCATGACCAAGATAAGTAAAAAAGGATAAATATGATGGTATGACAAGATCAGCCTTTTATTAAATTTACATTAAAGACCTTTAGTTATGACCGTAGAGGAAATTATGACTGAACTGCAATCACATGGCAGTGAGAGTATCAAGAAAATATTATTAAAACATGGCGTAAAAGAGCCCTTTTTTGGTGTGAAGATAGAATATATGAAGCCGATCCAGAAAAAGGTTAAAATGGATTATCAATTAGCAAAAGACCTGTATGCTACCGGGAATGCTGTTGCCATGTATTTAGCCGGACTTATTGCTGATGATG
>DATHLW010000603.1:0-4362 GCA_035487675.1 Mucilaginibacter sp.
CTCGGCATTTTTCTTTTCGCATTGCATTACCAATATTCACAGTCATAATACGATGCAGATCATCGTTGACCTGCAGCATGGATTTAAATGCAGGATAGGGGATGAGGCCTGGAAAGATCACAAGCACCTCATTATCGGTGAAAATGTGATCCATCAACTGGATACGAATGACAGCGTACAATTGCTCATCTACCTGGACGCAGAAACTACAGCGGCTAAACAGATCAGGTCGAAATACTTGGATAAGCTGATGGCCTATGAGCCGGAAGTGAACCTTTTCGAGAGCATCGACCCAAAGCTGTTACAGGGAGCTATCCTGAAGCCTGACCCTGATCTATTGCTGGATGTTGTTAACCGGATACTGGAAATGCTTTGTGGTGAAAAGGAAAAGATAAAAGCAGATGAGCGAATAATAAGAACACTAAAACTGATCGAAACAGAGCATCCTTCAAATCTTTCTGTAGCTCACCTGGCAGACCTGGTTTGTTTGTCAGAAAGCAGACTGCGTGTATTATTCAAAACTGAAACAGGTATGCCGGTTTATCAATATATTATGTGGGGCCGGATCAGGTTTGCTATAAACCGCATTATGAATGGTTGTGCCATAAATGAAGCAGCTTTGGAGGCTGGGTTTACTGATAGCAGTCACTTTCACAAAATGCTGGTTAAAATGTTTGGGCTAAGTCCTTCGCAATTCATTAAAAGCAACCAGTATTTTAATATCATTACCTGCGACAGTTCGCCTTTAAATTTTGAAACCAGTGTGTATAATAAGCGAGGAGAACTAGAAAAGGTGTATCGCTGATGATCAAACAGAAAACCTAAATTACACATCGATGAACAGTGTATATTACAGAATAGTTGCTTTCAACCAGGGACGATTGCCTGAGATGGTAAAAATCAAGTTTGAGGGTATGGCCGAAAATATTTACCGGTTTTATCGTGGCACCTGCCATTTGTTTTACGAGGATCTTTGCAAGGCAGATCATTTCCCGGTGTCACCTCAGACCTGGATATGTGGCGACCTCCATTTAGAAAACTATGGAAGTTACAAAGGAGATAACCGTTTGGCCTATTTTGATCTGAACGATTTTGATGAAGGCTTGCTGGCGCCTTGTTTATGGGAAGCAGCACGAATGGTAACCAGCATATTCATCGCTTTTGAAAATCTTGGGATCAAAGAGGATAAAGCAACGAAAACGGCTGAATTGTTTTTAAAAAGCTATTCAGCACGATTGGCAAGCGGCAAAGCCATCAGCATTGATCCGCGCACTGCCAGCGGAATAGTTTGCACCTTCCTCACCAAAGCAGATGAACGCAAACAGAAAGCACTGGTGAAGAGACTCACATTTAAAAAGAAACGTAAATTATGTTTGTTAGCTAATGAAAAGCATTTTTTAATAAAAGACAAGGCACTTAAAAAAGAGATGATCCAATTTATTGATCATTGGCTGGAAACAAGCGTTATTGCGGAACATGATTTTAAGGTAGTTGACTGTGTTTTCAGGATAGCAGGTACAGGAAGCATTGGTGTAAAACGCTACATGTTTTTGTTAGAGAGCCAGGATGCAAAAAATAAATTTCTGTTGCTGGATATGAAGCAGGCAATGAGTTCGTCAGTACAACCATACCTGGATTTAAAACAGCCTGAATGGCAAAGTGAAGCCGTACGCGTAGTGCAAATTCAACATCGTATGCAAAATATATCACCGGCACTTTTGGGAGCAGGAACATTCAAGGGTGATAGTTACGTGATAAAGGAAATGCAGCCTACAGAGGATCGTATTAATTTTGAGTTGATCAAAGATAGATACGATGAAATTCGTTTGGTGATAGAAGACATGGCCCTTTTAACAGCATCGTCACAGCTACGCAGTTCGGGCAGGCAGGGATCGGCAATTGCGGATAAACTTATCGAATTCGGCAGCAGCAACCATTGGCAGGGCCCCATACTTGACTACTCAAAACGCTACGCAAAAAAAGTGAAAGACGATTATGAGCAATATCTATCAGCCTACAAGACAGAAAGGCAGGGAAATAAGACAGATAAAAAGGCGAGTTAATTTATTTGTGAAAAATGGGGCTAAGCAGCGGACAGGCTCAAAGCAACTTTGTCGATCAACTCAGTAATGTCGAATGGTTTGGCTAAAAAATCAATGTGTGAACCCATGGCCATGAGCCGGTCTGAAAGATTGTGACTGGCAGATACCATTATGATAGGAATATGCTTTGTCTCATCATCTGATCTTAGAACCTTACATAGTTCACGTCCATCCATATTGCCAAGCATGACGTCAAGCAATATCAGATCTGGCTTAAATTCTTTAATATTATCAACTAGTAAACTTCCATCCGCCAGGGTAATCACTTCGTAATCGTAACCTTCAAGTATCAGCTTTATAATTTCTAATATATCCTCATTATCATCAACTACTATTATTCGGCGCATTTAAATTGGGTATTACTCATAAATATTGTGTAAACTACACACAATAACTATACCATGAGACGGATATAAATAATTATTATATTGTAAAGATTTGTTTAAAAAAATCGGGAACTGCAGGATAGTCGGAAATTTAGGACAGATGTTTTCCTTTTTTTAGTACAAAAAATTGGGCCTCAGTGTTTTTTGTATTTTCTTTTCCTAATAAGAACATAGCACGGTTTTTGGCATTTGGCGCAAAAATATACCCTCAATGGCAGGAAAAAAAGGAATGTCTTTACAAACCAGTTACGATGCATCTGGAAATGAAATGCCGAACCGCATTTTGGACAATGACGCACAGTTGCCGGTTTAAGAATGGTTAGTGTATCCTGGTCCATTGATTCAAACTTAATTTTTCAATAAGATTAGAATAACCAAGACTCAATAATAAGAAAAAATCAGTTGCTTTAATAATGATATGGGTCACAATCAAGAAAATTGTCAGACAGGTTTTTATCGTCTTTGAAAGGAGAAAGAGCGGGGCCGGTAGATTTTAAAGGATCAGGTCGTTTACCTTTTTAATGAGTTCAACAAGGTCAAACGGTTTGCTGATGATAGCATCACATCCGTAGGCCATTATTTCGTCGTTGTGGCTAATGTATGCCGAAAAAATAATAACGGGTATATCATAGTATTCAGGGTGCGATTTAATTCGCCGGCAAATCTCTCCACCATTTTCTCCCGCTACCCGGTAATCCAGTATTACCAGGTCGGGGGTAAATTCTTTTATAAGTGCCATCACCTTGTTACTGTCGGCAGTACTTTTTACTTCAAATTTTTCGTAAGATAATGTTTCATGAACAACATCCAGAATATCCTGGTTATCATCCAAAACTAGTATACGTTTTAACATATCTTTCAATTAAATAAAAGTCTATTGCCGAAAAGCATTACGGAGGGCAATTGTGAAAAAGCTCGGTTGTGAGCAAAAGCCTGGCTAAAAATCTTTATCGAACTATAACTAAACAAATATAATATTTTTTTCGTCTATACGAAATAATATGCCTCTTGATAACGTGTTATTGTGTAACAATTGTTTTACAGATGAAAAATAGATTGGAGATGTTAGATATGCGATTTGAGACCTTTTATCCTGTAAAATTAATTTTATTTTTTATTTAACATATGTTTAAATAACGCTCTCATATCTCATATCCCACGTCTCATATCTCATTAAATAATATCACATTAAAATGCCTCACCCAGGCCCAGCATAATTGCTGAATATCCCTGGCTGATACCATAATCAAGGGCGATATTAGTGCCGGACCGTTTGTTAAATTTAATCCGAAATCCTGTACCACCGGCCGGGCGCCAGTAGGTAAACCGGTTAGTAGTGGGCTCGGTTACCGAATTGACATTGGCAAACACTACAAAGCCCAGCAATCCATTTTCGGTAATATCCCTGCGGTACTCAGTTTCAAAATAGATCAGGCTTTTACCCCTGTAACGGTTTTGTTCAACGCCCCGGCCCGAACGCTGATAGGGGTCCCAACCTATACTTGGCAGGTTGAGATAGGGGATGCCGTTTCCAAATGTTTTCCAGTAGTACGTCCAAAAGGCAAGCACATTGTGTTCTTTGGTATCAGTAAGCGAAATGTACTTTCTCATATCAATATAAATTGATTGCCAGTCGGCATCGCTGCCAAATGCATGAGCATTTACACGGTACACTACGCTGGTATATGCACCAGGGAGGGGGTTAAATTCATTGTTGCGGCTATCGTAAAGAAAATTGGCGGTAACGCCAGACGAAACGGAGGTATGGTCGGACGCCGTGCCATAAGGATATTTCGTGAACTTTTGGAGCGCACCGGGGTTACCTGTCTCAATATCCGTATAAACATCCATATTGTAGCCCGCACCGGCAAACA
>DATHLW010000604.1:0-8015 GCA_035487675.1 Mucilaginibacter sp.
CTTTAAGCATCGCTGCTACGTTACCTCAGCAACAGGAGCCGCCAAAATTGGTCAACCTGAAGGTTTTTCCTAAAAACATACCATTCCGTGTTCTTGATCATGAGATGGATGCCTGGTCCGAGTCATTAGGGGTACATTGTAATTTTTGTCATGCACGTAACGATCAGACCGGTAAAATAGATTTTGCAAGCGACGCTAAACCGGAAAAGGAAGCAGCGCGCCATATGTTCCTTATGACCGCGAAGATCAACAAGAAATATTTTCAGGCCAAAAAGGATACGCTTGGGATGGTGTTAGCTTCGGGGGTTAATTGCAATACCTGTCATCATGGCACTGCGCACCCGGAAATAAAAATACCAGAAGAACACCGTGGTCCGGGCGGCCCTCCACCGGGTGGTCAGGGAGCGCCTCCTTCCGGTAAATAAATAAGTACATTATATTTGCATTTTTTATGAAGAAGTTTTTTGTTTTTATAGCGATCATTTTAACATATTGTTCAGGCACGCTAAATGCGCAAACGTCTATTACACGGTCTGTAATTACTTTTGAAATTAAAAACTTGGGTATTGCTACCGGTGGTTCTTTCGGCGGACTTGTAACGAAGACCCATTTTACCCCCGCTAATTTAAGCGCAAGTACACTGGAGGCGTCTGTTGATGTTAATACAATTAATACCGACAATTCTGCCAAGGACGAGCATTTGCGCAGCGAAGATTTTTTTGATGCTGCACGCTATCCGAAGATATCGCTCAAATCAATTGCTTTTAAACATAAAAGCGGAAACAATTATACCGGGACTTTTACTCTTACCATTAAGGATAAATCAAAACAAATTGAAATGCCTTTTACTTTTTTGGATAAAGGAAATTCTGTTGAATTTAAAGGCACATTTAAAATAAACAGGCTGGATTTTGGAGTTGGCAGCTCAAGCATGACCCTGGCCGATGAAGTGAAGATCAATATTGACTGTGAAGAAAAAAAATCAGAGACAGCTCAAATGTGATCTTCTTTAAAGCATTAATCTGTAAATTTATTTTGAGGCTCCGTGATCATAAAATCATATTGATATGAAAGAAATTAGAAAATCCAGCCTGAAGAAATTGCTCGCTGTAAGCTTTTTATGGGCAGTAGTAATTTATTCTGCAACCAACTGTGCCGCTCAATCTACACCGGCGCGTTCCCTGCTTGCACTTTCGAAAGGCGACCATATCCTGGCAATCATCGACCCGGGTACACTAAAAGTTATTGCACGTGTCCCTGTTGGTTCCGATCCGCATGAGGTTGTTGCTTCAGCTGACGGAAAGACGGCCTATGTTTCGATCTACGGTGGCGGTAGCTTGCACGAATTGAATGTGATTGACCTGGTGGCACAAAAGCCCTTACCCACTCTTGATACCAGGCCGTTGATGGGCCCGCATGGACTGATGTTTGCCAATGGCAAAGTTTGGTTTACGGCAGAGGGTTCTAAAGCCGTTGGCAGCTATGACCCGGCAACAGGCAAATTCGACTGGGTTATGGGAACAGGCCAGAACCGGACACATATGATCTATGTTACACCGGACGGGAAAAAGGTTTACACAACAAATGTATCGGCAGCAACGGTGAGCATTTTGGTGGATAGCCTGATCAAATCCAACCCTTTTCCGAATGGATTCACGCCTCCTCCGCACCAGGACTGGATACAAACAGTTATCCCGGTTGCCAAGGGCTCTGAAGGGTTTGACGTTTCGCCTGATGGTAAGGAGCTATGGACAGCCGGCGCAGATGACGGTGTCCTTTCAGTTATTAATATCGCAACCAGGAAACTGGTCGATAATATTGATGCGAAAGCAGTGGGAGCAAACAGGCTTAAATTTACACCGGATGGAAAGCTGGTGTTGGTTACGAGCCTGAGAACAGGTGATCTGTTTGTTTATGATGCGAAAACACATAAGGAAATTAAGCGATTAAGTACCGGCCATGGTGCGGCAGGCATCCTGGTGGATGATGATGGGTCACGCGCGTTTATAGGCTGTACGGGAGACAACTATGTGGCGGTTATCAACCTCAAAACATTAGAAGTAAGCGGACACATCGATATAAAAGGCGCAGATGGCCTGGGTTGGGCGGTTCGTCCTTAGTATTACTTGAAAGTCCTATAGAATCAAAAAGCCTCAAATCTTTCGACTTGAGGCTTTTGACTTTTTACGGTCGCGGTGCAAATTCGAACTAAATCTCAATATTATTTCTTAACTCTATTTGAATAGTCAACCGGGTATAGGCTATTTGTTCTCCTTCACGCGTACACCTTTTGCATCAAACATACCCATCAGGCTACCTTTAACATGGTCGTCATCCACCGGGTCAAGGGTTAGGCTAACATCATAGCTTTGGATAGTAAAAGCGGCTGTTATAGTTTTATCCTTCTCATCAATTTGCGTGATCTTTGTCATTTCTTTGCCAGTTGAGTCCTGTACGGCGCCAGTTAACTTACCATCTTTCCGTTCCAAAACGAAAGTCATCTTGGCGTCGCCATTAGGTGTGCCCATTACGGTTACATTCCATTTGCCGGGGAAATAGTCGGTAGTGGCTTGTGCATTTGCATTCAAAGAGAGGAAGAGTCCCAGTACTGCTGTTAAAATTAAACTTAGTCTTTTCATTGTTAATTGGTTTGATATTTAAAATTAGTTAATTGTGTCATGTTCTCTTACTTAATAGCTCAAACCGTATCCAAATTTGTATAGCGGATCTCTCGAGTCGTAAGGCATATCTTCTTTCTGATTGCGAACAGCCTCCATGGATGATGGCATTTCGATTGGCAAACGGCCCTGTGGTTTGTATTTTCCAAAAACCACGTCAAGGAACGCCCTGTCGTTCGAGCCGAAGCTGGCAAAAAGCGCTTTTGCGTTTGCGCTGATCTCAGGTATTACAGCAGGACGATCCATATAAATATCAACCACCGTTGGTACTGCTTTCTCCAGGTCGAGAATATCCTGCAATTGTTGCCCCTTAAAATCCAGGTCACCCCAATGGAACATCGCCGCTATGAAGTTGCCTTTAGCTTCGGGGATCGGGTAGTTTGGCGTTTGTAACCGGATAATGGCCATATCTGCCTGTTTTGGATCACTCACAATAGTCCCATATTCAGCTGCAATTTTTGGGTTGATATTTTTAATATAAATCTTCAACTTGTTTGGTGCTAACGGCAGTGCATGACCGTCATTTTTCAAAAGCGTGAATGATCTGCGCTGGGCATCCTCTCCGGCTTTCATAAATTCGGGGCTTCCTACAATAGCGGCTGCTTTCTTTTCATCAACAAAAGGATTGTCAAATAAGCCCAGCTGGAACTTTAAACGCAGTAATCTTACTACCGACTCATCGATACGATGTTCGCTCAATTTCCCTTCTTTCACCAGTTTTACAATTACATCAGGTATTTCCTCACCTCCCAGCTGGTCAACACCTGCATCGATAATTTTTTGCACCCGTTCTTCGGTATTCAGGTTCTCAACACCCCAGGCCCTTGCAGGGAAATTAACCGGGCCGATCTTTGAATCAGTCACCAGGCCCCAGTCGGTACAAACAACGCCGTCGTAGTGGTATTTTTTACGTAAAAGTTCCGTAATAATGGCTTTGTTGTAGGAAAAGCCCACTTCCGGTATATCTTTTTGCCCCATTGGTACGCCGTAATAAGGCATAATGGCCGCCGTGCCAGCTTTGAAGGCAGCATCGAACGGAATCAGATGGTACTTAAAATTGTTACCCGGGTAAACTTCACCTTTTTGGAAATTAAAGTGTGGGTCCATGCCGTCCTTTTGAGGGCCGCCACCGGGGAAATGTTTGGTCATCATAGCTACGCTGTTCGGGCCCAGCTTCTCGCCCTGGTAGCCTTTTATGTATGCAGTAGTCATACGAGATGATAGTGCCGCATCTTCGCCAAATGTACCGGCTATACGTGGCCAGCGCGGTTCAGTTGCTAAGTCAACTTGCGGATGCAGGCCCTGCCGTATCCCAACAGCCAGGTACTCCCGGCGCGAAATGTCGGCAAACTGTTCCGTAAGCTTATCATCACCAATGGCCGCTAATCCCAGTGGGTCGGGCCACATAGAAAAAGTTTTGGCTGACATCGCAAAAATGCCTGCGCTGCCTTGATTTCTGGGATCGGATGCAATACTAAGTGGGATACCCAACCTTGTTTTTTCTTCGTATTGCTGTATACGGTTATACCACATAGCTAAAGTATCGGGTGCAGGCACAGCAAACAGATTGAAATGGTTGATATGACGCTTGTCGATCTCGTTAACCCCAACCGGCGACAAACTTGCCAAAAGACCTGAGGCAGGTTTGTCTTCAATGCTCCCGTCGGCGTTTACGCGTATAGGCGAGTAAAACATCATACCAGCTTTTTCTTCGAGCGTCATTTTTTTAAGAAGGTCCTGAATGCGGTCTTCAATAGGTTGGTGCGGGTCCTCGTAAACGTCAAGCTTCCCGTTTTTATCCAGGTCGCGGTAGGTAATATCTCCATCTGTCCTGATCAGGCTGGATTTTGCATTAACTTCAGGGGGCAAGTTGTTTTCGACCCGGCTTTTGGCAAAGGCGAGTACCGCTAACAGTGCCCCGGCACCTGCTGCGTACGAAAGTGGTTTGTTAATTCTCATGCGGTTATACTTTGGTTAATTGGGATTTTTAATAACTTATTACTGCTTGATTTGCAATTACTAAAGACGTCCATTCATCCTCAATAATTTCATTTATTAAAATTTAATAAATAAAGGTAAAATCTTTTTTCTTACTTTTATTAAAATTTAATAAATAATTTTTCGGTCATACGAAAACGATGGAAAGCTTACAGGAAATACAACATTTTTTAAACGATGGTTATTTGGATTACCGGCCATACCTGACTGTGGATTGCGCTATTTTTGGGTATCATGACGGCGAACTCCAGTTGTTGCTGGTAAAGAATAAGATCGTTACCATGTGGTGCCTGCCGGGCGGGTTCGTTAGAAAGGATGAGAGCCTGGACCAGGCCGCAACCAGGGTAACGGCAGAGAGGGCCGGTATTGACAATTTGTTTCTAAAGCAATTCAAGGCATTTGGTGATCCGGGGAGGAATGATCCGCGCGGCGCGTTTGATTCGGAAAAGCTTTTTGAAATAACACAGGTTAGAATAGATGAAAATAGCTGGCTTGTGGGCGAAACGGTATCGGTAGGGTTTTATGCCATAACTGATATTGTCAATGCCAGGCCCAATGCTGATTTCCTGTCCAGCGAATGCCAATGGTTTCCGGTAGATAAGCTCCCGGCTTTAGGGTTTGATCATGACGAAATGGCTCGCGAAGCACTTGCTGCGATGCGGGTACACTTGTACCATTTCCCGATAGGAAAGAACCTTTTACAAGAAAAATTCACATTAAAAGAGATCAAAGACTTTTACGAGGTGATGTCGGGTAAGACACTAAATCCCTCTAATTTCCCTAACAAATTAATTTCGCTCGGGCTGATAGTGAAATTGGATGAAAAAAGAAAAATAGGCGCTCATCGTTCACCCGCCTACTACAAATTCAATGAAGAAGTATATGAAAGGGCTTTGGTGGAGGGGTTGGTGTTAGTGTAACTGATTTAAGGAATAAAATTAATGAATAAATATAGTCCTTGTCAGGTAATAGCGGCAACGGGTTTTTTTGTAAGTTAGTGGTTATGTGATAACATCGACCATAGACCAAATGGTTATTACTATACATTAACTGTCGCAAACACCCCCTTACAATGGCACTTATGCCCCTTGTTAAATCTGATTGCAGCTAATAACTTCATATGCAGAATATTGCATACAATTTAGTATGGCAATTAAACCATAAATATGAATAATATAATCAGATCGGCAAAAAAGTGGAGGCTGGCCTTATCCATTCTTTTCGTCTCATTTATCTCTATCCAAAGCTTTGCTCAAAAGTCTACAGATTGGGAGCTTGAAAAAATTCCGGTAAACCTCGAGACGGACTTCGCATTAAGTGCCCTTCCTCCGCAACTGCGTCATGATGCCACTGTTTATTTGCTGGACCCTAAGAAGGGCTATTATATAACTCATAAAGGCTCCAATGGGTTTATATGTTTTGTTTCCCGGACAGAATGGGAATGGGGGGAGTTCAGGCAGGATGATGCAGCTGCTATCAGCTACGATGCTGAAGGCGCCAGGACAATTTTTCCCGTTAGCATGGATGTTGCGGCTATGAGGGCAACAGGAAAATTCACAGCGTTACAGATAAAAAACATAGTAATTGATAGAATTAAGAAAGGAATATACAAGGCACCGGCGAAGGCCGGCGTTTCATACATGCTGGGCCCGGTAATGCGTACCTATCCCGGAAAGCCGGATCATCATGACGTTATGACCATGAAAATGCCACATTATATGTTTTATGCTCCGTATGTAACCAATGCGGATATAGGTAATATACCGAACGGTGAGGCTGATGGGCCGGTCGTAATTAATCCGGGCGCTATGTGGCTTGGGGAAAGGAAGAGCCCATACGGGTTCATAATTTTACCTGCAGGAGCTACGGAAAGGGCGAAAATAATTAACGAAAATAAAGGATTGCTGAAACGACTCGCTGACTACAAACCCTATTTTAAAGTTGAGCCAGGCAGCATGTAACTCAGCGCTTATCTTTCAATAATAACCACAGCAGAAGCAACATTCTTAATATGGGTTAAGGAAACAATAATATTGCCGAATTGCATTGAATGGATGGTTGCATTAGTTGCACCCAAAAGAACGATTTCAGGTTTGCCTTGCTCATTATTAATGACCTCTACTTCGTTAAAAGCCGTGCCATTGAGCCAGCCTGTCCCGAGTGCCTTAAAAAAAGCTTCCTTTGCGGCAAAACGGGCTGCGTAATGCTCATACTTATTGGTCTTATTTTCACAATAGGCTATTTCGTTCGCTGAGAACACCAGTTCGCGGAAGCCGTTATCTTTCTTTATCTTTTCTTCAATTCGCTCTACTTCAACAAGATCAATACCTACGCCTGCTATCATGGTTGTTTTATTTTGATCAAACTTAGTAAATCCTATCAACAAGGTTCAGGTAATTAACACCGATAGGTAATTGATTATTCAACTGTCTCATGCCGGTGTGCTAAAGCCAGTTTTTTGCTGGCATATTCGGTAACAATTGAGGCCACCATACAAGTAACCAGTATTAATATAACTGTGCCATTCAGTATGTCATCGTCAATGATCTTGTTTTTATATCCAATTAAAATAATGGCCAGCGTTGCGGCGGCATGGGAGCTGCTAAGGCCAAACATGAGCTTACGTTGCGTATTGGAGTAATTGTATATTTTTTGTGTGAAAAATACTGACAACCATTTTCCGGCGAGGGCAGCTATTGTAAGGCTTAATGCGACAACGATGGCACCAACTCCTCCGAAAAGCACTTGCAGATTGACCACCATGCCCACACTGATAAGGAAAATTGGAATAAATATGGCATTGCCTACAAATTGAATATTGCTGAATAGCTTTGAGGGTTTCGGTATTAATCTGTTAAGCGCAAGGGCCGCAATAAATGCGCCTATAATGGGTTCTACGCCAGCCATCTGCGCTAAAAATCCCGAAAAAAACATGGAGGTAAGTATAAAAACGTAGTGAGACGTTTTGTTGCTTTCAGGCTTGCTTAAAAACCATTTCGCCACATACGGGATAACAAAAAATACAATCGCGGTAAATGCAGTAAGCGAAACAATTAATTGCAGCCAGAATGCAGGGGTAAGACCTCCGTTTTTGGCGCCTATAATTACTGCTAAAATAATCAGGACAGCTGTATCGGTTAATATGGTGCCCCCTATGGTTACAGCTACGGCCTCGTTTTCAGCAACCTTGTACTTGCTCACAATTGGGTATGCTACAAGCGTATGGGTAGCAAACATGCTCGCTGTAAGCAGGGAGGTAAGTAAAGGGTAATTAAGCAGGTAAAAACAAACCGGGAAACCGATTATAATGGGTATTGAAAACGTCAAAAAGCCGAAAAT
>DATHLW010000605.1:0-5936 GCA_035487675.1 Mucilaginibacter sp.
TTTCCGCTCTGTATAGCATATAGATTGCTTCGTACCTCGCAATGACGGTCAAAAACATATTATGGACATATTATCGGGCTTCCACTTCCCTGCCGAATGGGCACCTCACACCGCAACCTGGCTTAGCTGGCCACATAAAGAAGAATCCTGGCCGGGAAAGATAGGCACAATTTATAAGCCTTACTGCGAGTTTATAAAAGCAGTATCTGAGGGTGAAATTGTCCGCATCAATGTTGCCAATGAGCAAATGGCTGCTTTTGCCAAAGAGCAATTGATGGCAGTAGGTGCCGATCTGAAGCGTATCGAGTTTTTTGAGTTCCCGACCAATGACGCATGGTGCCGTGACCATGGCCCTGCATTTTTGATCAACAGTGATACTAAACAAAAGGTTGTTGTGGACTGGGGTTATAATGCATGGGGGAATAAATATCCGCCGTATGACCTGGATGATGTGATCCCGACCAAAATAGCTAACCATTTTAACTTACCCGTTTACCATCCCGGTATTGTGATGGAAGGCGGCTCAGTTGATTTTAATGGTAAAGGAACTGTGCTTACTACAACCGCCTGCCTCTTAAATAAGAACCGTAACCCGCACTTAAATCAGCAGCAGATTGTAGCTTACCTGCAAAACTATTATGGTGTTGAGCAGGTATTATGGCTTGGTGATGGTATTGTTGGTGATGATACCGATGGTCATATTGACGACATCACGCGCTTTACTAATGAGGATACCGTAGTTACCGTAGTGGAGGAAAACAAAAACGACGACAACTACCACATCCTTCAGGAAAACCTGGAAACCCTTAAAACCATGCGCCTGCTGAATGGCAAGCAACTCAATATTGTAGAGCTGCCTATGCCTGATCCGGTTTACTATGCCGGGCAGCGTTTGCCTGCTTCTTATGCTAATTTCTATATCAGCAATGCAGCTGTAGTAGTACCAACCTATCGCAGCAAAAATGATGATAAGGCCCTCGATATCCTAACACAATGTTTCCCCGACAGGAAAGTGATTGGCATTGATTCAACAGATATTATTTGGGGATTGGGCAGTTTCCATTGCCTGAGTCAGCAGGAACCGGCAATATAAAAGTAGTTTGCAGTTTACACTGGGCAGTGGGCAGTTTATTTCACCGTATTTCAACTGTCAACTGCAAACCGCTTACTGCAAACTGAACAAACTGCCCGTCCGTTTTCTAACCCCACACTCACCGAAATAAAACGAACAGCCTCTATTTTTTACCGACCCATTTTCACCCCTCACCGACTTCTTCAACCTCATCGCCAATATTTGATTGATGCGCTTTCATTATCGCTATACTTTTGGGTATGATTTAAAATTAAAGAAAATGAAAACGATCATAAACAACCCCGACAAACATCACAATAGCCGTACAATATTAGGCGCTATCATAGTAATAATTGGCTCTTTATTCCTGATTGATCAGTTTAACCTGTCATTTATTCCCGACTGGCTGTTTAGCTGGCCAATCATACTCATAGGTTTTGGTATCTACACCGGTACAAGGCATAACTTCCAGAATAAATCCTGGTTCATACTGGTACTGCTTGGTTTAGCATTCCTGCTCGAAAATTCAGGTTTGTTCCTGAGTGAAGCCATCTGGCCTGGATTCTTAATACTGCTCGGCCTCTTTATTATATTCAGGAATAGCCATCCTAATAAAGTTGAAACCGGCAACAACTAAGAACTCGTCGTTCTGATCAACATACATAAATATCCGTAAAGAGGGGGCTTTAATTGCCCCCTTTTCTTTTTAGCTCCAAAATCTATATCTTGGGTGCTTTAGTTAAAAACACATGAGAAAAATATCCGTTATCGCTTTTATCTTACTATCCTTCCTTTTCATCAGTAACCTTTCCATCGCCCAAAATAAGATCGTCGTTTTCCAATCCGACTTCGGATTAAAAGACGGTGCCGTATCTGCTATGAAAGGTGTCGCCATGGGTGTATCAACTGATTTGAAGTTATACGACCTCACCCACGAAATACCTGCCTACAACATTTGGGAAGCAGCCTATCGCCTTGAACAAACTGCAAGATACTGGCCTGCCGGAACGGTATTTGTATCCGTAGTAGACCCAGGTGTAGGTACAACCCGTAAATCAGTCGTGCTTAAAACCAAATCGGGCCAATTCATAGTAACTCCTGATAACGGTACCTTAACCCTGGTATCACAATCATTAGGTATTGATGAGATCAGGGAGATAGACGAAGCTGTTAACCGTCGTAAAGACTCTCAAAAGTCATATACCTTTCATGGCCGTGATGTGTACGCTTTTACTGCCGCCCGACTGGCTGCCGGTGTAATTACTTTTGAACAGGTAGGCCCGTTATTGCCCAAAAAGGTTGTAAGCCTTTCGTATCAAAAGCCGGTATTAGTAGGAGCCACTTTAAAAGGGAATATCGCTATACTGGATGTACAATACGGTAACGTGTGGACCAATATCACCGACTCTTTATTCAATCAGCTTAAACCAAAATATGGCGATGTATTTCATACTGTCATCCTCCATAACAACAAGCAGGTTTATACCGTTGATGCCCCTTACTGCCAAACCTTTGGTGCGGTTGCTAAAGGGAAACCACTGGTGTATTTGAACAGCCTTTTACAATACTCATTAGCCTTGAACCAGGGCAATTTTGCAGCAGCTTATCATATTGGGAGTGGTAGTGGTTGGAGTGTTGCTGTTACTAAATCGTCAAAATAAATCACTAACCGATTAATTAGCCAAACATTTTCACCGACAAATTCACCGTCCTTACCGAGATGTTATATAATATCGCCAATATTTGATAGGTTCGCCCTAAGTATTACCTTAGTTTTGGTTATTATTTTAATTTGCGGCTAATAGTATGAACAACGATATAGATCTTCAAAATAAACCCCGGAACAACAAGGCTCTTGCCGGGATTATTTTACTGCTGGTAGGACTGGTACTTCTTGTACACCAGTTAGACTTCTTCCTTTTCCCCGGCTGGCTTTTCAGCTGGCCAATGATATTGGTAGCCATAGGCTTATACAGTGGCGCCAAACACAACTTCCGTAACACCGGCTGGCTTATTATGGTGATGCTGGGTGTAGTATTTACCCTGGATGATGCAGTAAAAGGCTATGATATGAGTCGTGTCACCTGGCCAATATTCATTATCATATTCGGTTTATGGCTGATATTACGACGCGGTAACCGCTTTGACAAAAACAAAGACCGCTGGGATAAATGGGCCAGCTTTAACCAGGGTCCTGGTCAAACCCCTCCTCCTGCTGACCCGAATGCCCCCGTCGATCCCAATAAACCCAATAACGACTTTGGCAGCAACTTTAAACACACCTATGGCGATGACTACCTGGATGCCGTATCCGTATTCGGCGGGGTAAAAAAGACCATCCTTGCCAAAGACTTTAAAGGCGGCGAGATCGTTAATATTTTTGGAGGAGCCGAGCTTGACCTTACACAAGCCGATATCAATGGCCGGGTTGTGCTCGACATTACCCAAATATTCGGTGGTACCAAAATAGTAGTTCCGTCCAACTGGCAGGTGGTATCAGATATAGCTGCCGTATTTGCCAGCGTGGATGATAAACGCATTAGGACCACCGCCACCGGCAACGAAAAAATACTTGTACTCAAAGGTGTTTCCATTTTTGCAGGGATTGATATCCGCAGCTATTAATAAACTACTTCATTAAAAAACTGATTTAAAAACAAAAGCAAACGGTTTTGGCAAGTTCACAGTTAACATTCTCCAGACTTCGCGCAGCATTTTTAACAGGTGCCCTGGTATGGGCGGCACTGTTAACCTATTTGGTGCACGGGTTTGGCTTTAGCTGGTTCATTGCCCTTATCGACGGCCTCATCAGTACCCTCCTATTGGGTGCAGCTTGCTGGCTCATTAATAACAACCTGCGCTATTTTCAACCCGGCAAAGGCAGTTATATCAATATCCTGACGTGGTGCGTGGCATTGGCCCTGGCTTGCGCCTTCGGTTCGCGGTGGATATTACCTTATGTGGTAAGGGATACGGTTTATGGTAATTTCGTTATCCAATCGGTCACCATACGCCTGTTTACCGACTTCCTGGCTGTTGGCTGGATGGCCATGGTTAGCATGATCTATTATTCTCAGCTTGATCAGAAAGAAAACGAAAAAAGAAAGGCCGAGGCCGAAAAACTTGCCCGTGACGCCGAGTTGTACAACCTTCGCCAGCAATTACAGCCGCATTTTTTGTTTAATAGCCTCAACTCGATCAATGCGTTGATAGGCTTTAAACCCGACCAGGCAAGGATGATGATACACCAGTTATCAGACTTTTTGCGTGGTACTTTAAAAAAGGACGATCAGCAGAATGTGACTCTAACCGAAGAACTGGCTCATCTTCAATTATATTTGGAAATAGAAAAGGTACGTTTTGGCCACCGTTTGATGACCGAGATAAGCTGCGATAAAAAATGCCAGGACTGTACCCTGCCGCCAATGATATTACAGCCAATTGTTGAAAATGCCATTAAATTTGGTTTGTACGATACCACCGAGGCCGTTACCGTGAGCATACGTGCCGAATGGGACGATAACTACCTGACTATTATGATACAAAACCCATACGACCCCAATACTGCACGCCCGCGAAGAGGCACCGGATTTGGGCTTAGCGGGGTGCAAAGAAGACTCGATTTGTTGTATGCGCGCACTGACCTTGTTGAAACTCACGCAAATGATAATATATTTACAACAATTATTAAAATTCCACAAGTATGAAGCGAGTATTACTAATTGATGATGAACCTTTGGCACGAATGGTTGTACTCGAATATTTGCAGGGATTTAAAGATAGTATTGAAGTAATAGGCGAATGCAACGACGGCTTTGAGGGACTGAAAGCCATACAACAGCACCAGCCCGACCTGATCTTCTTAGACGTGCAAATGCCTAAGATAAACGGTTTTGAGATGCTGGAACTGGTGGAGAACCCGCCTGCCGTAATATTTACCACTGCTTTTGATGAATATGCCATAAAAGCTTTCGAAACCCATGCCATTGATTACCTGCTGAAACCCTTTAGCAAGGACCGTTTTAATAAGGCGGTTGAGAAGTTCCTGGCCACAAAGCCGGTGGAGTATCCTGCCAAGCAAACCGAAAGCCTGCTCGAAGCCGCTTCACAGTCGCCCGGGCAGCATGAGCGCATTGTGGTAAAGACTGGTACCAAAGTAAAGATCATCCCCGTAGCGGATGTGGAGTATTTGGAGGCTGATGACGACTATGTAAGCGTCCACACCAAAGAAGGCTCGTTTTTGAAGAATAAGACCATGAGCTTTTTTGAACAGACACTTGATGCCGACCAGTTTGTACGCGTGCACCGCTCCTACATCATCAAGATACAAGACATTACCCGCATAGACCCCTACGAAAAGGATGCCCATATCGCCATCCTAAAATCAGGCGCCAAGATACCCGTAAGCAAAACCGGGTATGCTAAGTTGAAGCAGGTGCTGGGGATTTGATGTCGGAGGTCGGATTATCTTCGCGCGTCATTGCGAGGTACGAAGCAATCTCTACTTAGGCAGGTCCGCCATGCAAGTTCTACACCTTTCCGTTCGCTCTGTATAGCATAGAGATTGCTTCGTTCCTCAATGACGGTTTTAAAATGACTACCCCACCAATAACACTCTCCACGCCTCCTCTACCCTGCCCTCATCCAATAATTGTTTAGCTTTTAAATGCAGTTGCGTTTCACGGGTTTGGCTGTCGCCGATGGTAGCATCCAGCAGTTCTTTTATTTCGGGGAATTGGCTGTAGTCGTCGATAGCTTCGTCGGTGGGCAGGGCTTCTACATTACCAAGCTGACCGAGGTTATTGCCTGTTAATATCTTTGAATGGCGGATGGCATAAGGGATAGCATCCACCCCTATACCCAT
>DATHLW010000606.1:0-2488 GCA_035487675.1 Mucilaginibacter sp.
CCCGTCGGGGTTATACAATTCAAACTCAACTGGATGATCAGCCGGCAATGTTTTCAGCTTATCTTCCAGGATGAACGACAAGAAAATAGAGTCCCCAGGCCGCCAAACGCCACGCTCCCCATAGATAAATCCTTTTAATCCGCTTTGTATCTCATCGCCGCTTACATTAAAACGGGACAATGGGAGAGAGCTGCCGTCATCCAGTTTCAGATATCCTTTTTCGGCACCATGAGTAGCGACGAGCAAGTAGGGCTTGTGTTTCAGATCGAATTTGGCCAAACCGTCACCATCGGATGTGCCTTTATACAATACTTGCTTCTGATAATCTAACAACTCCAATGATACACCTGTCATTGGTTGAGCAGTCAATATATTGGTCACGGCCACGGTCATACTGTTATCGTTACCGCGTTTTGCTATAAGGCCGATATTGGAGGCAATAATATTCCGTTTGGCCCAGCGATCTTTGGTATAATAGGACCCTTTACATGGATCGAACCTTTCATTCCAGACATAGTTATCCGGGTAATAGTTATCGTATCGTTGCCAGAAATCATCGTCCTCGTCTTTTACTTTGTTTGTATTGCCGCCGCCATCATATTCTTCGCTGTAGTCTTCGTCACTTGCGTCGTTCTTTTTTAAAACAGGTGAGCCGAGGCTGCAATTATATAATGAATACTCCTGTCTGAAACCGATCACCACCCGATAGATTGCACCCGGTTCTGCACGCAATAGCTGGTCTATATCCAGCATAAAGCGGTTCTTTTTATTCAGGTTGAGGCTTTTGTCCTGGTCTAACCGAATGGTTTTTTGTACCACTGGACGACCGACCGACCGTAATTCCTGTCCGCCGTTAAAATCATTGTTTTGAAAGAATTGAGGCACATTGCTCTCATATATTTTGATGATGCTTACATCAACCGCACTCAGATTGATCGCTTCAAATGGCATAGTTAGTTTGCCGGAATCGGGGAGGATCACACCTTTGCCCGGAATAGTCACTGATGGCATCCTGTTCTCGAAAAAGACACTTGCGGTATAAGGCTGAATAATCTTTTTGTGCGAAATATTTTCAACACCTTCATTTACAAATGCACTGTAATTGCCCTGCAGGCGATCAGGAGCGTAAACCTTTACCGTACTGCCGTCGATAGTATAGGCAGGGTCTTCTACATTCTTTATCCCAATCAATCCCTTTAATTCCTGACCTACAAGAATAGCATCCGAGAATTGAACCAATACATACTGATCCTGGTCTTGCACAGCCGTTATGGCTAATACTTTAAAGTCGCCTACGGCCGGTATCTCGAATTCCTGGTCGCCTTTTTTATCGACATTTAAGCTGCTGCCATCCCAGCTAACAGAAAGTTTGTTTACCTGACCAGTGCCTCTTGTCAGATCTGTAATTGTGAATTTATGGGTGCGTAGTACATTATTATGCTGCCAGCTGATCCTGGTTGGGGATAAATAATTAACGCCAATCAATTTTTCTATATCAGCATTATTCTCGTCATCAGCGGTTTGAATAACCCCATCCAGTTTCATCTTATCAAGCGAGGTACTGGTGGCTGTTTGCAGACCTACAAACGAGATAGTAAAATCAGGCTTAACAGTCTGAAAGGTAAATTTGAATTCTTTAAAATGATCGGGGACATCAATGATCTTGCTCAGTTCAAACTCTGCAGTATAGCTTTGATCAGCTACCAATTTCTTTTCGGGCCGGAACTCAATAGTGCGCTCATCCACCCAATAGGCTTTCCCTTTAATAGATGGGGAAAAATCAAAGACACCGTCCGGTAACTTATCATTCTGAACATGGGTAGTGGGCACATCACCAGCAAGTTTAATGCGAATAGCACCTTCTTTGGAAATAATACCCGAAGTATAGGATTCGATATACTTGCTAAATGCAGGGTCTACACCGGTAGTATGCTTGCGGTGAAAAATAAAATAGATAACAATAAGTAAAATAATGGTTGCCGCAAGGGCGATAAATGGGCGTTTGCGGGCAGGAGAAAGGCTTTCAGCGTCTTCCATGGATAAGGTGATTTATTCACGTAAATTATGAAATTTCCGCAAATAAAAATTTATCTGGAAAAAGATATTTTTGGTGGTTACCGTATCATTACGCCTGGCTTATTGACAATAGGCAGCTTAATAAAATTGGATTCTACAATACTTTCCGGAAGGAAGATAAACTTCTTATCAAATATCTCACGCCCTATATAATAGCTCAGCCAATATTCATTATTCAGGCCGAAAGTGGACTCATCAATTGGCTCGATCAACGCATAAGCGCTATTTTCAACTACCGGGAACATATGACGCAGGGTAGAGGTTTTGATCTGCTCGCCATCCTTTTCACCATAGCCTTTTGAGGTAATCAGTACATTCTCAATCGGTTCTTTCTTCAAGTTGATGAGATAGACATACCATGTTTTACTTTCTACGTTCTCACCCTCTAATGCCACTGCTATGGCTATATCCT
>DATHLW010000607.1:0-3588 GCA_035487675.1 Mucilaginibacter sp.
AGGAGCACAGGCGAAATCACCCTGAATGGCACTGGACAATGGGTGCCTGCTATGCAGGGTATATGGGTTTGGCCGAAGTTGACCATAACCCAAAATACATAAATGCGATGCGGAGTATCGGAGACAGCCTTAAATGGAATACTGGCCCAAATCGGCAAATGGCTGATGATTATTGTATAGCACAAATGTATTCACAGCTCTACGCTGTTGACAAACATCCTGTGATGATCACGCGTTTTAAGGTACTGGCAGATAGCATCATAACAAGACCACACACAGAATCATTGGAATGGAAAAACAATATAGCCAGTAGGGAATGGGCATGGTGCGATGCCTTATTTATGGGGCCGCCTGCATTTGCTTATTTGTCGACTGCTACAGGAGATCATAAATACATCGATTTCGCTACCAAAATGTGGTTTAAAACGACGGATTACCTGTATGATAAAGATGAAAACCTATATTTCAGGGATAGCCGTTTTTTTACACAAAAGGAAAAGAATGGCCAGAAGATATTCTGGTCGAGGGGAAATGGTTGGGTGATGGCCGGGTTAGTAAGAATGTTATCCAATATGCCCGCTAATTATCCCGAACGTTCCCGGTTTGAGGACTTATACCGCAGGATGGCTGAGAAGATAGCTAAACTGCAAAACGCCGATGGTACCTGGCATGCGGCTTTGTTAGACCCGGACAGCTACCCGGTTAAGGAAACCAGCGGCACTGGCTTTTATTGTTATGCGTTGGCTTATGGTATCAATAATGGTTTGCTATCTTATGATAAATATCACCAGATAGTGGAAAAAGCATGGGCTGCATTAGTATCATCAGTACATGGTGATGGAAAATTGGGCAATGTTCAGCAAATAGGTGAAAAGCCAGAAACTGTAACCAATGACGATACTGAAGTATATGGTGTAGGGGCTTTCTTGTTAGCTGGTTCGGAAATGTATAAGATGATGCAGAAACATCACTGATTGTAACAATCAAGGCACATTACAATACACGTATAGCAATACAAAATTCAATCTTTAAATTAGGGGCTGATATCCCTCATACACTTTAACCAAACCTAAGTTGAAAACAGGTATTTTAACATTTACCTTGCTTATCCTATGCCATATATTAAGCATTGGACAAAAAAGGTCATACGGATTTGACGGCAAAGAGAATGGCACTTCATTTTATCAGAAACGTTTACAGGATTCGGATGCAGTTTATTTTACCCCCGATAAATATCCCTCGGTCAAAGCTGATGTTTCTGATGCATTGCAGCAAGCCATCAGCGATCTGAAAACCAGCCATAATTTTGGTATTCTATTTATTCCCGAAGGCACCTACCTCATCAGCAAAACCATATATATACCACAGGCCATCCGCCTGATTGGGTATGGCAAAAGCAGGCCGGTAATTATCCTGGCTAAAAGCTCACCCGGCTTTCAAACTCCCGATAGTACCGATAAAGGCAAGGCGAAGTATATGTTCTGGTTTACCAGTAGCCTGCCACAACCGGGTAAAAAGATAAATGATGCGGGTGCGGGTACTTTTTACAGCGCCATATCAAACATCAACCTGCAAATTGAGGACGGTAATCCTTATGCTGTCGCTTTGCGAACCCATTATGCACAACATAGTTTTATATCACATGTAGATATTAATATTGATAATGGCAAAGCCGGTATGTTTGATGTGGGCAACGAGATGCACGATGTTCGTTTCTTCGGCGGCGAATACGGAATTTATACAACCAAGCCGTCACCCGGCTGGCAGTTCATGACGATAGATACCTATTTCGAAGGTCAGCGTAAAGCTGCAATACTGACACGGGAAGCAGGATTAACAATGGTGCGTATGCGCGTTAAGAATCTCCCCACAGTAATCGACATAGAGCCTAATTATATCGAAAAGCTATTTATGGAAGATTGCCGGTTTGAGAATATATCCGGCCCGGCGATAAAAGTAAGTGAAGAGAATAATGCAGGTAACCAGATCAGCTTAAGAAATATCGTTTGCAATAATGTGCCTGTCCTGATCAATTATAAACAAAGCGGTAACCAGGTTTCCGGTACAGGCGACATTTACGTTGTAAAGAACTATATGCACGGCCTGCAAATGGATAGCCTGCGTGCTGATCCGGTAGTCAATACCATAAAAGATATTCAATCATTAAAAAACATGCCGGTGATTGCCAAAACTGACGTCCCTGATCTACCAAACATCAATACCTGGGTAAATCTCAAATCATTAGGCGCAACGGGGGATGGCATTACTGACGATACTAAAGCCATACAGGACGCAATTGATAAGTATCCAACCATTTATATTCCGACAGGCTGGTACCGCGTAAGCCAGACCATCAAGCTAAAACCAAATACTGTATTGATCGGGTTAAGTCCGATTGCTACTCAACTCGTGCTGGCTAATAACACTGAAGCATTTGGCCGGTTTGGAGGACCGAAGGCTTTGTTAGAAAGTTCAAAAGGGGGGATTAATATAGTGACAGGGATCGGTCTTTCAACAGGTGCCGATAATCCGAGAGCGGTAGCATGCAAATGGATGGCTGGTGCGGGATCTTATTTGAATGATGTAAAATTTGTCGGCGGCCATGGTGGCATGGAAAGGTTGGGGAAAAAGACAGGGACAACTGCAGATGTAAAAGCTTACAAAAACGGAAGCGCGACTGATCCCTCATGGGATACCCAATACTGGAGCCTTTGGATAACTGATGGCGGAGGAGGCACCTTCGAAAATATTTGGTCAGCTAACACCTATGCCACAGCAGGAACTTATGTTTCCAATACAAGTACACCGGGCCACATTTACGCTATGTCTATAGAACATCATGTGCGTAACGAAGTACGGTTCAATAATGTCTCAAATTACAAGGTTTATGCTATGCAACTGGAGGAGGAAAGTCGCGAGAGTACTGAATGCCAGCCGATGGAATTAGAAAATTGCCGTGATATGGTTTTTGCCAACCTGTATATGTTCAGGGTGATCCGCGTGATCAAGCCTTATCCATACTCTGTCCGCAACTGGGGGTCATCAAATATCGAATTTCTAAATGTGCATAATTACAGCCAGATCAAATACACTACCAACAACCCTGTATTTGATGTAAACAGCAATACCACTATCCGGCCCTGGGAGTTTAACAGGCTTTATATAAATAAAACAGATGAAGTATCATCTGTCACTCAATCAAAAGGTATTGTACAAAAATTAGCCACTGGTTTTGAATTTGCAGAAGGTATTTGCAGCGATAGTAAAGGGAATATTTATTTCTGTGATTCGCGCCGGAAACGGCTATATAAATGGTCGGCAGAAAGTAAAAGCGTTAGTCTGCTGGCCGATTATCATTGGGAACCTTTATCCTTATCCTGCGATAAAAACGACAACCTGTTGGTGGTGTTTAAATATGTCCCAAAACCCGATTATTTAGTTAACGGCAAACCGGAAGTATTTACAAACCCGCCGGATGCCGCAGGTACTTCATTCAGTGGCTGGGGTAATTCTGGTTTTGCTATCTGGGTTTATTCCGTCGATCCAAATAACCCGGATGAGACTATTCAACTGCTCCCAAAGGCACCA
>DATHLW010000608.1:0-3073 GCA_035487675.1 Mucilaginibacter sp.
GGCCCGCGCTTTGACAGTTTACCGATCTGTATCATGTCACAATCCGGCCAATGACCATGACCTCCTACGGTCTCCCATTGTTTAGCATAATCAAACATTTTTAATAACTGCTGCCAGTTATCCCAAAAATCATCGGCCATGCGCCACATATTGGCATATTGTTTTACATGATCTGCTTGCTGAACCGGGGTTTCTCCCGGTGAAATACTTAGTACAATTGGCCTGCCGCATTGTGCAATTGCTTTATGATACCCTTCAATTTCGGATGCGCTGTAAGGCCTGGAGATATCATCTACCTTAATAAAATCAACACCCCACGAAGCATATAATTTCAGTAGCGAATTAAGATAAGCCTGGGCCCCAGGTTTGGTCATGTTAAGCCCGTACATATGGTTCATCCATGGACATTTAGAATTGGTATCAGCTATCATATCAGCAGTAATGCCGTTGGTTCCCAATACGGGTGATTTTGCCCATACAGCCTGTCGGGGGATACCCCTCATCACATGGATGCCAAATTTCAACCCTAATGAGTGCACATTGTTTGCTAAAGGCGTAAAACCCTTACCACCAAATGCTGACGGGAATTTAGTTGCTTGCGGCAATAGTCTTCCCCATTTATCCATCGTAAGCCAGGGCACAAAGGAACCGTCCTCGAGGTTTTTCTGGAAAGGGTTGCCAATTTTGCTGCCCGGAGGATTATCATATGCCCATAAAAAATCCACCACGACATATTGCCAGCCGTATTGCTTCAAATTCAAGGCGATATATTTGGCATTGGATTTTACCTCGTTTTCATGAACAGCTGAGCCAAAGCAGTTATAGCTATTCCAGCCCATTGGCGGTGTACCGGCAATTTTGGAAGTATTTTGCGCCAATGCTGACGTAAAGCCAAATGATAAAATAATGATTAATCTTAAAAGCTTCATCGTCCTGGTAATTATTGCCCGTAATAAGAATCAGGTCCGTGTTTACGCTCAAAGTGTTTCTTTATAAGCGATTCTTTCATGCGTTTGCACTCAGGATTAATCTGCTCGGTTAATAAAGCCATGTGGGCGATAGATTCCAGCACCGCACTATTGTAAACAGCTTTATCGGCATCTTTTCCCCAGGTAAATGGAGCATGATTTCCTACCAGGATCATTTCTACTTCATGATAGTCAAACTTTCTTTCGTTCAAACAATCCATGATCTGAAACCCGGTCTGGTATTCATAATCACCTTTGATCATATCGTCATGCATAGGTTGGGCGCAAGGGATGTCAACAGTTTTATGATCGGCATGGGTAGTACCATAGATAGGAATATCCCTCAACGCTTGTGCCCACGAGGTGGCATAAGTAGAATGCGTATGGCAAATGCCCCCGATTTCCCAATGCTTGTATAAAACCGCGTGGGTTTTAGTATCAGACGATGGCCTCAGATCGCCTTCAACTACATTCCCATCAAAGTCAACGATTACCATATTAGCCGGCGAAAGCGCTTCGTAAGGTACGCCGCTCGGTTTAATGGCAAATACGCCCAAATTCCTGTCGGCCTCGCTTACGTTACCAAAAGTGAAGATCACCAGGTTTAGTTTGGGTAATTTCATATTGGCCAGGTAAGCAGCTTCACGGATATATTGATACTTACTCATCTTTAATTATCGGTTTTTTGTTCAATAAATTTACCCAGGTTGGCATATTGTTTAAACCGGTTTTGGTATAAGGTTGCTTTTTGTTTATCAGGGAAATACTCCTTATCAAAGCCGCCGCCCATAGCTGCCATCGCTTCCTCTACAGTAGGGTAGATGCCTGCTGCTGTAGCTGCAAACATCGCTGCACCTAACGCACAGGTATGTTCAAACTGGTGAATGCGGATAGGCATTTGCATCACATCAGCCATCATCTGCATTATATAGGGCGACTTTTTAGCCACGCCACCAATCCCGATCAAGCCTTTTACAGGTACACCTTCGTTGTTAAAACGGTCAACAATACTTTTTGCTCCAAAACAGGTAGCCTCTGCCAACGCACGGAAAACTCTCGGGGCATCACTTCCTAAACTTAAACCGCTTATTGCACCTTTTAATAATTGATTAGCATCCGGGGTACGGCGCCCGTTCAGCCAGTCGATAGCTAACTCAGCATTTTCATCCAATGGCAATGCCGCAGCCTGGCGGCTTAACTCGGGTATAATTCTGTTGGATATACTTTCCTGCAATTGTTTATCATCGATGAATTGCAACGGCCACTCCAGTAACTTACGGAACCACGCATAAGTATCCCCAAAAGCTGATTGACCTGCTTCAAGGCCTATCATTCCAGGAATTACAGAGCCGTCCACCTGCCCGCAAATGCCTTTGATTAATTTACCTTCGAGGTCGGCTTTCGGGGCAACTAACATATCACAGGTTGATGTCCCCATCACTTTACTTAAATGATAAGGCTCGATCTGTCCACCTACGGCACCCATATGTGCATCGAAAGCGCCTACGCCAATTAGTACATCCGTTGACAAGCCTAATCGGTGCGCCCATTCAGTACTAAGTTTTCCGGCAGGTTGATCTGAAGTATAAGTATCCTTTAAAAGTGTAGCTGCATAGCCTTTTAAAAAAGGATCTAATGATGAAAAGAAATCATCCGGCGGATAACCCCCAAACTCCGCCGACCATAAAGCCTTGTGCCCGGCAGAACAGCGTCCGCGCTTCATTTTACTGCCATGATCACCGCCTGTTAACATAAAAGGTATCCAGTCGCAATGCTCTACCCATGAATGACAGGCCTTTCTAACTTGTTCATCAGCCCTTAAAACGTGCAGCAGCTTTGCCCAGAACCATTCTGAGGAATAAATTCCTCCGACATATTGCAGATAGTTAATATCAAATTTTGTAGCATGGTCATTAATCTCTCCTGCTTCTTTTACCCCGGTATGGTCCTTCCACAACACAAACATCGCGTTAGGATTACTTTCAAAACCAGGCATCAGTGCCAATGGGACCCCGGCTTCATTAACTGCGATTGGGGTTGAACCAGTTGTATCAACCGAAATAGCTTTTATAGCCGATGCAACCGTTTCGCCCCCTGCAATTTTT
>DATHLW010000609.1:0-9658 GCA_035487675.1 Mucilaginibacter sp.
CATTGGGATCTTTTGCATAATCGCGACCAGCAAATGCTACTTTGTTTGCGTATTTATCAATAGCAGCATCCGGCCTGCCTTCCATTTCTTTCAGATTATTGATAGCATCCTGTTTAATGCGGGCAAACTCTTTAGCATCGAAAGCCGGCACAGTCATCATTTCAGCATATAGTGGCCAAACTGTTTCAAAATCGCCTTTGATGCAATTCATCTTTACTATGGAATAGTCCTTCCCACTGTAGCCATAAACATCGGCTCCCACCTTATCCAACTGATTTTTAAAGCTGTTTTTATCATGTTTTAATGTCCCGCATTCGCTTAAAGCTGATAATGCCAGCGATTCTATTCCGGCTTTATCAGCAGGGTAGTTATGCAACCCACCTTTTATAGCAGTTTGTATTTCGACAATATCGTTGCCGCTTGGCTGCACAATTACCTTTACACCATCAACAATCATATCGTAGGGCTTTTGTTGTTGTGCTTTAGCCATTTGCAGGTTAACTACTGCAACACTAAAAAATAGTATAAATATTTTCTTTTTCATGATGATCAGTTTAAGGTTATTTGGCTGCAAAAAATGCACCTGCGTTTACTTGTTTGTTTAACTCCGGGTTGATAATCAAACCGGCAACCATTGGCTTGCCTGCAATATATTTTTTAATATATTTTGCTATATCCTCACGTGTAACTTTCTGATAATTGTCATCATTATCAGTAAAATAATCTAGCGAAGTACTGCACCAATTATAGCTTACCTGGCCTGGCAGGCTCGAAGGCTTTTCTTTATTATGTATGCTAT
Organism: Mucilaginibacter sp.; assembly: GCA_035487675.1. Lineage (GTDB taxonomy): Bacteria > Bacteroidota > Bacteroidia > Sphingobacteriales > Sphingobacteriaceae > Mucilaginibacter. The sequence goes on from DATHLW010000609.1 coordinate 800, forward strand.
TGCGCAATAAAATAGCCTTTGCGTCATTCAGTTGTTCATCAGTAAAGTAATCAGGACTGGCAAACTGATTTACCTGGTTCATCAGCTCAGCGTAGCACTCTTTGAGCTTATTCGGATTAGGAGCAACAAACATGTCGATAGGCCCAACATATTTGCAGGTGGTGTAACCGAATGATACGTTTGATGCCAAACCTTTATCAACCAATGCCTGCTGTAGTTTTGATGAGTTTAAACCCAATATGGTTGAAAACACATCGGCAGCAATGGTTGAAGCAGAATCCGTCAGGTATGAAGGCCCCTGCCAGGAGAATTGCATATCGGGGGTTTGCGCTATGGTAGTTTCCTTGACAAAATACTCGTTTTTGTCCAATGGTTTGAATGGTGGTATAGGATATTTCTGTATCGGGTCGAAGCCGCTGCTTTCCCAATCGCCAAATATCTTTTCAGCTAACGCGAAAGCATCTTCATGTTTCACATCGCCGCAAATGGTAAGCAAACTATTATTAGGGAAATAGTATTTATTTTTGATGATCATCATTTTTTCCGGCGTAGCACTATTAATCACTTCGTGAATTCCGATCGGGTTTTTACGTGTGATAAGGTCTCCCCAAAGATGCTGTTGCACGTTAAACCAAAGCTGGAAGCCCGGATCACTTTCTGCACGTTGAAACTCACCGTCAACCACCGGACGTTCCTTTTTCATATCTTCCTCACGATAAATAGGAAAGCGGATAGCGGCATTCATGAATTTCAATCCGGCTTTAAGGCTGTCCCTGTCGAACGTGAAAAAGTAGTTTACCCGTTCCACATTGGTGGTACCGTTCCATATGGCGCCTAATTCTTGTGTGCGTTTTAAGAATTTTTCCTGGTCAGGATAATCCTTATTCGCTTTAAAAAACATGTGCTCGAACAAGTGAGAAAGTCCGCTATATTCCGGCCCTTCGGTATAAGCACCATTTTTTACAGCGATCTCGATAGTGGCCAATGGCACTTTACTATTCTCGATCACCAATACCTCTAATCCATTTGGAAGCTTTTTCCAGAAATATCCTTTAGGTAGCCTTGGTTGGGCTATGCCTTGAAATACCAATAAAAACAGGAATGTTGCTAACAGGAGAAATTTAACACCTTTTGTTATCATACGATGCAGTTTAGATATAAGACTATAAATATATCACTTACGTTACGAAAAGCAGTGTGCTAAAATCACAATTTTATTTTACAATATAAACAAAAAAGCCCCGGCAACACCGGGGCATATATTTTCATAATGGTATGGCAATTTATCAGCTATACTGCACGTTCAAAGTAATTGGCACGCTCAATGCTTTTGAAATAATGCAATTTGCCTTCGCTCCCTCGGCTATTTCTTTAAATTTCTCTTCTGATACACCTTCAATTGGCGAGCCTTTTAATTCAAGGTGAATGCCGTTAATGTTCAATGCAACCAGGTCAAGATCAAGAATAGCTTCAGTGCTCAGGTCATTTGCAGTAAAACCTGCCTGGGCCAAAGTTGCACTAACTGCCATAGTAAAGCAACCAGCGTGTGCTGCAGCCAATAATTCTTCAGGATTAGTACCCACGCCATCCGCAAAACGGGTTTTGAAAGAGTATTGGGTATTGTTTAAAACGGTGCTTTGGGTAGATATCTCCCCTTTACCTTCCATTAAATTGCCATTCCAATGGGCTTTTGATGTGCGTTTCATAGTTTTTATTGTTTAAAGTGAATGTATTTTAAGTGAATTAAGTTACTTGTGTTTTAATATTAAGTTTTACCACTTAGCCCTTTCGTACTGAACCGGCCATTTAACCTCCTGCCCCAATTGATGTGCCGCACGCAAAGGGAAGTATGGATCGCGCAGCATTTCACGAGCCAATAATATCATATCCGCCTGACCGTTCTGAATGATCTCATCAGCCTGAACCGCTTCCGTGATCAAACCTACTGCACCTGTTAATATTCCTGATTCTTTTCGTAGCTTTTCCGCAAACTCCACCTGGTAGCCCGGTTTCAGCGGAATTTTTGCAAGCACGTTTCCACCTGATGAGCAATCCACTAAATCAACACCTGCATCTTTTAAAGCTTTTGCTAATTTAACAGAATCATCTGCAGTCCAGCCGCCTTCCGTCCAGTCGGTTGATGATATACGCACAAATAAAGCATTTTCGGCAGGCCAAACCTCTTTTATCGATCCTACAACTTCTAATAACAAGCGTATGCGGTTCTCAAAAGGGCCGCCGTATTCATCAGTCCGATGATTACTCAAAGGCGAATAAAACTCGTGTAACAGGTAGCCATGTGCTGCATGTATCTCGATCACTTTAAAACCTGCTTTTATTGCCCTTAATGTTGCTGCTTTAAAATCAGCCTTGATCTTTTCTATTCCTGCTTTATCCAATTCAACCGGAGCTTCTTCATTTTCTGAAAAAGGTACCGGGCTTGGGGCAAGTGCCTTCCATCCGTTCTCTTTGCTTGAAGGGATCTGCTTGTTACCATCCCAGGGTACATCGTGACTCGCCTTACGGCCTGCATGTGCCAATTGTACGCCGGCAATAGCCCCGTGCTCATGAATAAAATCGGTGATCTGTTTTAGTTTTTCAATGTGCTCATCTTTCCAGATTCCCAGGTCAGCCGGACTTATCCTGCCTTCAGGCGAAACCGCTGTAGCTTCTGTTATGATCAATGCCGCTCCCCCTACTGCCCTGCTTCCTAAATGAACCAAATGCCAGTCATTTGCAAAGCCATCTACAGATGAATATTCACACATTGGCGATACCACAATGCGGTTTTTAAACTCGATATTTTTTATTTTAAGGGGAGAAAATAAGTTAGACATGGGATGTTTTGTGCAAATATAGCTTAACTAACACCGAAGACAACCTCATGGTTTTGTAAAATAAGACCGATAGAAATTAAATGATATTTGCTTGAACTTTTATCAGGCATTAAGCCGGTTTGCTTTATCTGATCAATCAAATTTGTCTTCTCTTCTTACTAAAAGCACTTCATCCCCATCTAAAGGGAGATAACCATATTCATAACAAAAATGATAGGTTTTGCCGTTGTGGGTTTGATAGGTGCGCGTATGATATTCGAAATTAAAGCCTTTTGCTGCCATTTTTTTCTGGGTGGTCTTTACTTTACCTGTAGGGTTAAGCTCCTCTAATATCCTTCGGTTACGGCGTAATATGTTGTTGATGTTGCGCACCAGGTTCGAACTGTTGCTGTTCAACTGGTTATTATAATTGTTGCGGCATTGGTCGTCACAAAACTTTTTATCTGCACGACCGTGCAATACTTCGCCGCAGTCAAGACAATGTCTTTCTTCACTCATATTTGATAAAGGTATGGAATAATTTATTCGTTTGCAAACGTTTACAAATGGAAATTGTCGACTATAAGCGATTATTAACCGAATAAATTTTTCGCTAACCACCAACTTTGTGCTATTGAATCGATAAGAATATTTAAGAATTGAGAAGCATGAATACGTTAAAAAACAGTGTACGCCTGGTAGGCAACCTGGGCATGGATCCCGAAGTAAAAAGTTTTGATAATAACCGCAAGCTGGCAAAAATAGCCATCGCTACTAATGAAACCTATAAGAATGACAAAGGCGAGAAGGTAACCGATACCCAATGGCACAATTGCATATTATGGGGCACACAAGCAAAACTCGCCGAAGACTTATTGAAAAAAGGTGATGAAGTTGCCGTAGAAGGGAAATTGTCAAGCAGAAGCTATGTAGACAAAGACGGCAACAAACGCTACGTCACTGAAGTAGTGGTAAATGAGTTTTTAAAACTCAGCCTAAAGAAATAACAAACCTAAACCTTATCACAAACCTAACCTATCACAACCGATACAGGGCGGCGTAATGCTGCCCTGTATTAAAATTATTAAATCCTAAACCTTATATTTGTTATGTACTTAGAAGCAAAAGAAACAGCCCGGTTGTATAAACTGCTATCCGATAAATTAGGGAGCGATACAACCGAGGCCATGTTCAAATACATTGATAATAAAACAGAACGATCAGTGGAAGCAACCATCAAAACATTAGCGACCAAAGATGACATTGCAAACGTCCGAAAAGAGATCGGCGAAGTTAAAGCTGATATGATCAAGTGGATGTTTATTTTCTGGATCGGACAAGTTGCTGCTACCTTGGCTATAATATTAGTTTTTATAAAGAAATAAATACCGGTGAGTCGAGCTATCGAAATATTAGACACAAAAGATGACATTGCAATTGTCCGGGATGATATCAGGAGTCTCGGACATGATCTTTGCAGAGATATCCGTAATGCCAAAAATGATTTGATCAGATGGATGTTTATCTTTTGGATAGCACAGGTGGAAGCAACCTTCCTCATGTTCCTTTTTCTTGTAAAGAAATAGACATCTAATTCTAAGGCGTGGTCACCGCTACAGGCAACACTTTCCCATTAAAAAAACGATGGCCCGTCAGCGCAAAATCAGCAATGTATTTTCCCATTTCGAAGGCCATTACAGGTGATTCATATCCGGGGAAAGCTCTTTCCAGCATTTCTGTTTGTGCCGATCCTAATGCCAGGCAATTTACTTTTATCTGCTGCTCGGTTAGTTCCTGTGCCAGGCATTCTGTTAGTGTGTGCAAGGCAGCTTTACTAGCTGAATAAGCTGATAGTCCCGGGAACTTCGCACTCCCCTGGAAACCACCCATACTGCCGATGTTCAAAATATGAGAACCTGCAGGCATTAACGGAAGCAGGCCTTGGATGATTCGTACATGACCAATGAAATTGCTTTGCAGCATCTCTACAAAATCAGTCTCCAATAATTCTGCAAACGGTTTGTTTACCAGTACACCTGCATTATTGATCAGTATATCTACCTGTCCGTCCAGGTGACTATTGATGAATTGCAACAGATCGTGATAATCATCATGCACAATATCAAACGCTACAGGATAAAGTACACAATCAGGGTTTAACCCTTTGGCTATCTCCAGCAAACGACTAAGTTTATCTTCAGATCGCGCTAAGGCAACAACTTTATGTTTATTGGTCAGTATAAGTTCAAGCACCGCTTCGAAGCCTACGCCACTGCTTGCGCCTGTTATAATAATGTTCATAGATGCGAAGATATTAATTTTATCAAACCACCAGCTTTTGCTCTACCGGATGTTTGATGAGATAGAGCCCATCATTTATTAGTTTTTTTAATGAAGGTTCATTTTTGGCTTTATCTTCCAGGAAAGCTCTTATTTCTGCTGCCAATTGCGGCTCTGTTTCTTCATGATCCAGTATCTCCAGTATTTCGAGCGCACATAGCCAGTCGTCATAATGATTTTTCTGCAGCTTTATCCATACATTTCCAAGGGAACCAAAGTCGCCGCCTTTATGCCTGCGGTTCCGCACCTGCTGATAAAGCTGGTGTAATTCCAATATCCGTGCGTCATATTCAACACGGTGCGTATTGGTGTTTGATTTGTAAACGATCTCTTCAAAGGCATCTTTATCTGCCGCCCCGCAAAATACGGATGTGATCTTCTCACCCACGGCCATATCATATACCCCCCATGATGGATCGAATAAAATATCTCCTTTTTCATCCTTAACGGTACAGTCGGTAAAAGTGATCAACAGGTTTTTATTTTCAAGGGTTAGGATATGTTTTACTGTCCCGCTTACCGTAATTCCACTTACCAAATTTAGCCTTACTTTTTTTTTGGCTTCAACCCCCAAAAGCTTTAATGCATCCGGGCTCAGATCTTCAAGAGGAGTATCTATCCCCAGTAGCCTGCCAACCGGTGAGCTAAATCCATCTTTATGATAATCCTTTCCATGGCCTTTCAGTTGCATGTTATTGACTGACAAAATGGTTGGCCCGGTGGTTTTTATAAAGAATGGCTGTTCATTGTCGAGCTTTCTGAAATCAGTGAAAGTTCCCGAAACCTGCAACCCCGAGCTGTACACTGCTGTACACGTATTTTTGCTTTCCACTGCTTTTTGTAGACCATAGTTTCCGCCGACCCTGAATGACATGGTATCGGCAAAAGTCTCCAGCACATCGATCAAGTTTTGAAAAGTCGGGGTTACGAATAATTGTGGTTGCGGTTTAGTAATATCATAAGGATATTTAACTGCATCGATGGTGTAAGGCAGTTTCTTAACATCCTTTTGCATGCAGGTAACACTTTCGCCAATGGACGAGAGTAAACCAGCGCCGTATATCTTAGGGTCTTTTAAAGTACCGATCAGCCCATATTCTACCGTCCACCAGTGTAAACGGCTCAATAGCGCCATCTCCGAAGGTGTTCCCATATTCTCCTGCCGGTAAGCCACCAAGTCATCAGCTTTCTTGATTTCTTCGGGTTCAGCATCAGGCATTTCTTTTAAGATCGATAAAGCCCTGATCGCTTCATATAACTCAAAGTCCTGTGCCGAAAACATGGCCTTGGCCCCTATCGATCCAAAATAGCTGAGATACTCGTGGTAATCTTTATCAGCAATAATCGGTGCATGCCCGGCTGACTCATGAATGATATCAGGCGCAGGTGTATATTCAATATGCTTTAATTGACGAATATCAGCTGCGATTACCAATACCCGGCAAGCCTGGTACTCCATAAATGCTGCGGGTGGAATAAACCCATCAACCGTAACTGCCCCCCATCCTATCTTGCCTAAAGCATCATTCATTTCCTGCAGGTCGGGTATCTTTTCGATAGTAAGGCCTGCTTTTAACAATCCGGGGATGTAAGGGTAATAAGCGATATCTTTAAGGTAACTGTAATTCTGGCGCATCACATAGCGCCATACAGCCTGGTCTATGGGTGTATAGTGTTCGTAGTGCTGGTTTACTATAAATTGTTTTAAATGACGGGGTAATGCCGCAACCTGCGGGTTGTTAAAATCATTAAAATCAGTCATTACGTTCAGTAGGTTTATTAAGAGAACGTAAAATTAAGAATTTGGTTGCTTAGTTGCTCAATTCTCTTCAATCGGGGGGAGACCTTTTTCAAGCCTACTATTACGGATTACATAATAAATACCCAACAATGCCACTATAATGGATATTAAATAAAATCCAAAGCTTAAATAAACAGCCATGTCCTGGGCAATACCAAACTGCTTTGAAGCGGTTAAGAAAATAGCATCTCTTACACCACCGCCGCCTAGACTGAAAGGGATTACCGCTGCTAACGAAGATATCAGGAACGATAACAGATAGGGCGAAAACTTGCTATGGAAATCATTTTGAGCCAAAATCAGGCATATGATAACTAATATTTGCATGGATTGAACACCGACAGCTTTCAAATGACCAGACAGAAAATTGTGTGTATAATCTCTGAAAAAACGACGCGCAACGAAATAATAAATTAATGATCCGATTGTAAATATCCCTAATGGAATACCGAGATGGATATCTATTTGAGGGATCAATATAATTAGGGCTACAGTGATAAGACCTATTGCCCAAAAACCACTTAACCTGTCGAATAATATCGCCCAAAACACTTTTTTTGTGGGTAATTTATATCTTTTGTGTAATAAGTATATTTTGTAGCCATCCCCGCCGATACCGCCAGGTAGTAGCACATTATAACACAATCCTAAAAAATACAATCTTAAATTAAACCGGTAATCTAATCGTAACCCAATTGATTTAAAAAAGCTTAACAGCCGCCACGAAGAAAGGATCATCGAAATAATATAACATAAGACAGCTGCGGATAACCAAACCCTGTTTGCGTGGGAAAGCCTATACTTAATTTTAGGAAAGGGTACTTTGCTAAAAACGTAATATAATAAGCCCCCGGTAACAACAATTATTAAAATTATTTTAATGATTCCCCAAAGAGTTCCTTTCCAGGTTTTATGCTCAACCGCTTCTTCTGCGGCATCTTCAGCTGCTTCTTCAATATTTGTCATTGGCTGCAAAAGTAGGTATTTTTTGATTACACTGATTAAGTGACAATGATTTCACCGATTGAAGGATAATTACAGCGACGATAACAGAAATTGACAAAGCAGTTAATATTAAAATTTTAAATTTGCGCAAAATTAAAGGACATGGCTAAAGTAAAGGTTGGTTTGGTTCAGATGTCGTGCACTGCTGATAAGCAACAGAATTTGCAAAAGGCAATTGTAAAAGTACGCGAAGCAGCTGCAAAGGGTGCACAGATAGTTTGCTTGCAGGAGTTATTTACTTCGCTCTATTTCTGCGATGTGGAGAATTACGACAATTTCAAGCTTGCTGAAGCCATTCCCGGCCCGTCAACCGATGAGTTATCCAAAGTAGCCAAAGAACTGAACGTGGTGATCATCGCTTCTTTATTTGAGAAACGCACACATGGCCTTTACCATAATACTACTGCTGTGTTAGATGCAGACGGTACTTATCTTGGCAAATACCGAAAAATGCATATCCCGGATGATCCCGGCTTTTATGAGAAATTCTACTTTACTCCCGGCGATTTGGGTTATAAAGTATTCAAAACTAAATATGCTACCATTGGCGTATTGATCTGCTGGGATCAATGGTATCCCGAAGCTGCCCGTATTACATCGCTGATGGGTGCCGAGATACTATTCTACCCTACTGCCATAGGTTGGGCAACCAGCCAGGACGATGCGACCAATACCGAGCAATACAATGCCTGGCAAACTATTCAGCGCTCACATGCTGTGGCCAATGGCGTGCATGTAGTAAGTGTGAACCGTGTTGGACAGGAAGAAGAATTAAAATTCTGGGGAGGATCATTTTTTGCAAATCCGTTTGGAAGCATTATTCACCAGGCGTCTCATACTGACGAGGAAGTGATCGTACAGGAATTGGATTTATCTAAAACAGATCATTACCGTACG
>DATHLW010000610.1:0-2171 GCA_035487675.1 Mucilaginibacter sp.
TTAAGGCCTTATCAAAAAGCAGGTTTCAACTGGTTCCACTTTTTGCAGAACTATCATTTTGGCGGATGCCTGGCAGATGATATGGGCCTGGGTAAAACTATCCAAACGCTTGCCCTGCTGCAAAAGCATAAAGAAGATACCGAGGCAGCTGGGAGTAAAAGCACCTCGCTCATCATCATGCCTACTTCGCTGATCTATAACTGGATGAACGAAGCCAAAAAGTTTACCCCTAAGCTGCGCATCATGGTGCATACCGGTACGTTCCGTTATAAATCGCCTGAGACATTCGCTAATTATGATGTGGTGATCACCACTTATGGGATCACACGAATAGATATTGAACTGTTCAAAACGTATTTCTTTGAGTACATTATCCTCGACGAAAGCCAGAATATCAAAAACCCTTCGTCTAAGTCATACCAGTCGGTTAAACAACTGAAATCTCGCTTTAAACTGATCCTGAGCGGTACACCGGTTGAAAACTCGGTTAATGATCTTTGGACGCAAATGTCGTTTATTAATCCGGGTCTGCTGGGTAGTCAGCAGTTCTTTCAGAATGAGTTTGTGACGCCTATAGAAAAGAAAAAGGACGAAGACAAGGCCCGTAAGCTACAGGCATTGATAAAGCCATTTATTTTACGCCGCACCAAAGAGCAGGTCGCTACTGAGTTACCACCAAAGACGGAAAACCTGTTCTACTGCAAAATGAGCGATGAGCAGGCCAGCGTGTATGAAAAGGTAAAATCTGAATACCGTAACGAATTGCTGAAAAGTTTGGAGGACGGCACCTTTGCCAAAACTCAGATACAGGTCTTACAGGGGCTGATCAAACTAAGGCAGATTGCCAATCACCCTTCCATGATCGACGAGGAATACGAGGGTGATTCGGGTAAATTTGAGGATGTTGTGCATACCTTATCAAACGTGTTGGATGGCGGGCATAAGGTATTGGTGTTCTCGCAGTTTGTGAAGCAACTGACCATTTACCGTAATCATTTTGAGCAGGAAGGTATCCCTTATGTTTATTTGGACGGCAGCACACAAAACCGCGGCGATGTGGTACAGCGTTTCCAGGAGGATGAAAAAACGAGAGTATTCCTGATATCAATAAAGGCAGGCGGCGTTGGTTTAAACCTGACCGAAGCCGATTATGTATTCATCCTCGACCCATGGTGGAACCCGGCTGTGGAGCAGCAGGCTATTGACCGTACACATCGCATCGGGCAAACCAAAAATGTGTTCATCTACAAATTCATCACCAAAGATTCGGTGGAAGAAAAGATACTCGCACTTCAGAACCGCAAGTTAAAAGTAGCCCGCGCACTCATCACAACTGAAGAAAGCTTTATCAAGTCGCTTTCTCCGGAGGATATTAGAGAGATATTGGGTTGACAGGACTGAATTTCTGAGATCAATTATTCTGAAAAGCAGGCCATAGTTTATAGATCACGCCAACAGTCGTCCCAACTATAGCGATATAAAATATGATTTTTCCATGCCATCGATCTTGTTCAGTATAGGCATACACTTTTTCACCATCTGGTAAAGTTTTTTTGTGCGATTTCAAATGCCAACCGATGAAAAGGCCGATAATACCTCCTAGTAATGCGAATATGTACCCTAGAATGATCCAGGTAGATTGACTTGTTTCGGGGACCCTTAACTCTTCGATTCTTTTTTCATTGATCACAGCCATATCAACATCACTAATATTTTTGCCTCTTTCAGCAAGTATTTTCCTGGCAAGAACAACATCAAATGTGCTCCACTCGTCTGCTTTGATAAGCACTTCCATCAATTCATCATCGGTAAAGCCGAACAAATAATGATCCTTATCTACACCTTCGATATTTTTTGCTTCTATTTCCTTTCGCAGCTGATTTACCTTTTCAAAATCTTCACTTTTTATTTTTACAGCATAGTCAACTGCGGCATTACTCATCACCAGGGACGGATCAAAACCCGAGGTCTCTTCCTGAATGAAATAAGGAATATTGTGTCCGTCTAATAATTCGGCAAGATCATTTGCCAATGCTGAATCGTTAAATTTCTGATAAGTAATAAATTCTGGTTCCATGATAAGGTTATTTATGCTGTTCAATATAGGCAATAATGAATTTTAAACAAAATGGCCCAGATTAAATAACTTATCGTCCAAGTACAATGTGAAA
>DATHLW010000611.1:0-6768 GCA_035487675.1 Mucilaginibacter sp.
AATACCGGGATACTCCATACCACCAACATTACAAGCCACGTTGGTGGCCACTGGATATGTATATTCAAACCACTCGTTTGAGTATAGTTCGATACAGCCTTTTACATATTCGGTTGAGCGCCCCCAGGCTTCGTTGCCTGCACTTTCAACAGGATAAACAGATTGCGCCAGTACTTTCTTGCCACTTGGCAGATTGATGCGTGCAGCATCCCATATAAATGCTTTCGATGCCGCCCACGATACATCACGTGAATTTTTGCAGAAGAAATGCCAGGTAAGGTTTGCTTTTTGTGGGTATAGGGCTTTGCTTGCCAACTCTGTTGAATCTTTAATCGACACTGTTTTATCACTATTTTTAGCAGCAGCAAGCCGGCTGATGATCTTTGGCGTCAACACTTCAGCCGGGTTCAGCAATTCACCCGATCCTACTACTACAAGGTTGGCTGGTGCAGTAAGGGTAAAATCGAAATCGCCATATTCCAGGTAAAATTCACCGGCGCCCATATAAGGTATCACGTTCCATCCTGTCACATCATCATATACTTCCATTCGTGGGTACCATTGGGCTACGGCATATATCCATCCATTTTTCGTTTTTACACGCCCCATACGGTCGGTGCCATACTCCGGAATATCAAAAGCGTAATCAATCTTGATCTTTACTTGTCCTCCGTTAGATGCAAGAGTGTTTTTGAGCTTTATCTGTAAGCGGGTATCAGTAACCAGGTAATCCGCTTTTTCAGCTTTGCCATCCTTTCCAATAATAGAGATCGATTTGATCTCATCGCCATTGGTAAACTCTTTGATCCCATTCCGTCCACCTTCTACAGTGCTCGTAGCTTTTCCACGCGAATCGTTCTTGTAAATATTTTGATCAACCTGCAGCCAAAGAAAAGGCAGTTGATCAGGGCTGTTATTAGTGTAAGTAATAATATCTGTACCGCTCACTCGATGTTTTGCGGTATCCAGCGTCACATTCAATTTATAATCGGCATGGTTTTGCCAGTATTTCGGTCCCGGGGCGCCGCTTTGCGAACGCTCTTCACCATTTTTGGACGGATAAAACAGCGGATCAAAAACTTTATGCTGGTCGTACTTGGGCGGTGCGGTATCTTCTGTAGTTTGTGCCTTGATCTGGCCAACAAAACCCAACACCAATAGGGGAAAAATAACTTTACGGAAGTTCATATTTATAGATAAAGTAATGCAAGATATTAAAAAAATCAGCAGCATTTTCACTAATGCTTTGTACGCATAAAAACGGTACTTGTTTTTTTGTATTTTTGCACTCGTTTGGAAAATCTTGATACATCATACATCCAACCGTATTCCCCATCAATGGATATATCAGTAGTAGTACCATTATATAATGAAGTAGAATCTTTACCGGAATTGACATCATGGATAACCCGGGTAATGCAGGAAAACCGTTTTACTTACGAGATTATACTTGTTGATGACGGAAGCAATGACGGATCGTGGGATATGATCGTTAAACTGCAGCAAAGCAATCCGTTTATCAGGGGCATCAAATTCAGACGCAATTATGGTAAATCGGCAGCATTAAATGTCGGTTTTGCAGCTACCAAAGGGCACGTGGTAATCACGATGGATGCCGACCTGCAGGATAGCCCCGACGAGATTCCCCAGCTTTATCGTCGCATTACGGAAGATAAATATGACTTGATCTCGGGCTGGAAAGCTAAACGATATGATCCTATAACCAAGACCATCCCAACAAAGTTTTTTAATGCGGCTACCCGTCGTATGTCAGGTATAAAAAACCTGCACGATTTTAATTGCGGACTGAAGGCATACCGAAATACAGTAGTAAAAAACATTGAGGTTTATGGCGAGATGCACCGCTATATTCCTGTTATTGCTAAATGGGCCGGTTTTTCAAAGATCGGCGAGCAAATAGTTGAACATCGCGCCCGCAAATACGGTAAAACCAAATTCGGAATGAGCCGTTTTGTGAATGGCTTTTTGGACCTGCTGTCTATATTCTTTGTAGGCAAATTCGGAAAGCGCCCGATGCACTTTTTCGGTAGCCTGGGAGCATTGAGTTTCTTTACTGGTTTGATCATCTCCATCTGGATGATATGGGATAAACTTTACTCCATATCGCACAACCAGCATTACCGTGATATAACCACACAGCCTTTGTTTTACATAGCGCTGGTTGCCATTATATTAGGCTCACAATTATTTTTAACCGGTTTTGTTGCCGAACTAGTTTCGCGCAGCTCACACGACCGCAATCATTACCAGGTAGAGGAAACTATTTAATGTGCGGATGTGCAGATTTCAAATGTGCAAATGATAGAAAAACTCAATATTTATTATTTAAAATCAAATAATTTGCACGTCTTCATATTTACACATTTGCACATTAATCCGCACATTTGCACATCCGCATATTTGCACATCTAAAGAAGAATGCTTTTTTCCATCATCATCCCCTTATACAATCGTCCGCAGGAAATAAAAGAATTGTTGGAGTCCCTTACCTTGCAGACTTACAAGGAATTTGAGGTATTGGTGCTGGAGGATGGTTCAGTGAATGATGCAGCAGATATTGTAAAGACTTTTGAAGATCAACTTGATGTCCGCTACTTTGTAAAGGAGAATGAGGGTCAGGGTTTTACCCGGAACTATGGTTTTGAACGCGCGAAAGGCGATTACTTTGTCATTTTTGATTCCGATTGCCTGATACCGGCTGACTATCTGCAAATAGTAAACGATCATCTAAAAACAGACTGGCTGGATGCCTACGGCGGCCCGGATGATGCACATCCGTCTTTCACCCCGGTGCAAAAAGCGATCAGTTATTCCATGACCTCCCCTTTTACTACCGGGGGTATTCGGGGCAACAAAAAAGGCATAGGGCAATTCCATCCGCGCAGCTTTAATATGGGAGTATCGCGCAAGGTCTGGGAAACTGTCGGGGGCTTTATTATTACTCGCTCAGGCGAAGATATTGAATATAGCATCCGTATTCATTCGGCTGGATTTAAGATCGGCCTGATACCTGATGCGAAGGTTTACCATAAGCGCCGTACCGACTTTTTACAGTTCTATAAGCAACTGCATTTCTTTGGGAGGGCACGTATTAACGTTTATAAATTCTTCCCATCAGAGCTAAAAGCTGTACACTTTTTTCCGGCCATTTTCACACTCGGTATTTTCTTTACATTGATAGCCAATATTTTAAGATGGCGAATTGCTGAATTATGTAATTTTGCATACGCCCTGTTCATTTTGTTGATATTTTTTCACTCGTGGCAACGAAACAAGTCGGCAAAAGTTGCACTTTTGAGCATTATTGCCGCCTTTACTCAATTAACTGCCTATGGGTTTGGATTCATGCAGGACTTTTGGAAGCGTGTTGTATTAAAAAGATCGTAAGCAGAGTATGTATCACCCTTTTTCCGTTTCAGATATCCTCAAAACTTCCTGGTACCTGTTTAAAAGGAATTTCGTTACGATTATTGTTTTTTCGGTTATATCTTTTATCCTGTTATCCCTATTGGGGATAATGGTCGAAATGATCATTGCACCTGAAGCTTTTGCAGGAACAATGCTGGTATCTTTTATCCTGATACTTACTCAAGCCTATACTACATTGGGTTTATACAAACTCATTTTCACGCTGATCGACAGCGAATATTATGAGTTTGAATTTAAACAGGTCGTTCCGGGTTTTAAAATGATAATAAGCTATTTGGCAGTGGCATTTATCCTGGCTTTTATCATTACCAACTTTGCTATATTAGTCGAATACCTCGAAAAATATCCATTGATTGATAATATCATTAAAACGGTTGGTGTAATCGTAGCGCTTTACTTGTTTTTACGGATCATGTTTTTTAATACGTTTATTGTGGATGATCATTCCGGCCCGATTGAATCTTTAAAACAAAGTTTCCGGTTAACCAAAGGCTATATTTTGAAGGTATTGGTTATACTGGCTATTATATTATTATGCATCGGGTTACCGGCAAAAATTTCACAGTATTATCCCCTGGTCTCTATTGCTATCATGTTCACCTATCCTTTTGTGAACATCATCCTGGCGGTTACTTATCGCAAATTGGTTTATAGTCACCAGGATGTGGATGATGTTCCAAACGAAACACTTTAAGTTATGGGGTTAAAAGCTGCATTGAGCAAAGTATTTGCCGCTTGGGTTAACAAGGATTTGAATAATATCCGGACCAACTCCATCCCACTGCAGCAGAAAACCTTTCATTATCTCATTGCTCAGGGAAAAAATACAGCATTTGGATGCGATCACAAGTTTGAGAAGATCATCACTTACGATGATTTTAAAAAACAGGTACCTGTACGTGATTACGAAGATCTGCGACCATATATCGACCGTGTAACTCATGGCGATCCCGACATCTTATGGCCGGGAAAACCGGAGTATCTTGCCAAAACTTCAGGAACTACTTCAGGGGTAAAATATATCCCTATAACAAAAGAAAGCATGCCTGAGCACATTAAGGCAGCCCGCAATGCGTTGTTAAGCTATATTCATGAAACCGACAAGACTGATTTTGTAGATGGTAAAATGATATTCCTGCAAGGCAGCCCCGTTTTGAGTAAAAAGGCGGGTATCTCTGTAGGGAGGCTATCGGGTATAGTTGCCAATTTGGTTCCTGCTTACCTGCAAAAGAACCGTTTACCAAGCTATGGCGTAAATTGCATAGAGGATTGGGAACAAAAGGTGGACGCCATTGTAAATGAAACATTAAATGCTGATATGCGCTTAATATCAGGCATACCTCCATGGTGCCAGATGTATTTTGACCGACTGACAGCAAAAACAGGCGGAAAGAAAATAAAAGACATCTTTCCCAACTTTAAACTGTTTGTTTACGGCGGGGTGAATTATGAGCCGTATCGTGCCAGAATTGAAGAAAGCATAGGCTTTGCAATTGATTCGATTGAGACGTACCCTGCATCAGAAGGCTTTATTGCATTCCAGGATTCTCAAAAGGAAAAGGGATTACTGCTACTTACTGATTCCGGGATATTTTACGAGTTTATACCTGCTGAAGAATTCTTTAACGATAATCCGACACGCTTAAGTTTACAGGATGTCGAATTAGATAAAAACTATGCTTTAATACTGAACACCACCGCAGGCTTGTGGGGATACAGTATTGGCGACACCATAAAGTTTGTATCAAAAGATCCATACAGGATCGTTGTAACTGGGCGTATCAAGCATTATATTTCGGCATTTGGGGAGCATGTGATCGGTGAAGAAGTAGAGCAGTCGCTGATGAGTGTGGCTAATGAAGAAGGTGTGGATATTGTTGAATTTACAGTAGCACCGCAGGTTAACCCAGCTAAGGGCGAACTACCTTATCATGAATGGTTCATCGAGTTTGGTAAAAAACCAAACGATATAAAAGCGTTTTCGTTAAAAGTGGATAAAGCATTGCAAAAGAAAAATATTTACTATTTTGACCTGATAGAAGGTAACATTTTGCAACCTTTGATCATCCAAAGCCTCGAAAAAGACGCATTTATTAATTACATGCGATCGCAAGGTAAATTGGGTGGACAAAATAAAGTGCCCAGGTTATCAAACGACAGAAAGATAGCAGATGAGTTGGGGAAATATATTGTTTAATTGAAGGATTGTTGAAATTGAATAAGAAAAATATAGCAATATTGGGATCAACCGGGAGCATTGGCACCCAGGCATTGGAAGTGATTAGTGAAAACCCTTCATTGTTTAGTGCCTATGTCCTAACCGCTCAAAACAATGCTGAATTACTGATACAACAGGCTTTAAAATTCAGGCCAGCTTATGCAATTATTTGCAATGAAAAATATTATCTGCAGGTAAAAGAGGCGCTCTCCGTAACCGAAGTAAAAGTGTTATCCGGCATTGACGCCATAAAAGATATTGTTACTGCCCCCGAGATCGACATGGTGCTTACCGCGATGGTTGGTTTTGCTGGCTTGGAGCCTACTATTAATGCTATAAAAGCCGGAAAAGACATCGCGCTAGCAAATAAAGAGACGTTAGTTGTTGCAGGTGGATTAATTACCGATCTTACCAAACAACACAACGTCAATATTTTACCTGTTGATTCAGAGCATTCGGCTATTTTCCAATGCCTTGCAGGTGAAGAAAATCATTCGGTTGAAAAGGTTATTCTAACTGCGTCAGGTGGGCCATTCAGAGGTAAAAGCCTGGAATACCTGGCAGGCGTAACGCGCGAGGATGCATTGAAACACCCTAACTGGGTAATGGGTGCCAAGATTACTATCGATTCCGCATCATTAATGAACAAAGGATTGGAAGTGATCGAAGCTAAATGGCTGTTTGATCTTACAACTGACCAAATTGATATTATCGTTCATCCACAGTCCATTATCCATTCCATGGTGCAGTTTAAGGATGGCTCCATCAAGGCACAAATGGGATTGCCTGACATGAAGCTGCCGATACAATATGCGCTGGCTTATCCGGGCAGGGTAAAAAACAATTTCAAAAGATTTGACTTTATTAATTACCCCAACCTCACTTTTGAGAAACCTGACATAAAGACATTTCGTAATCTTGCATTAGCGTTTGAGGCATTAAAACAGGGTGGAAACATGCCATGCATCATTAATGCTGCCAACGAAATTGCCGTGGCAGGCTTTTTGAACAATGGGCTTAGCTTTTTGGCGATGAATGATATCATTGAGGATTGCATGCAAAAAATTGCTTTTTCTGCAAAACCTACGCTGGACGATTAT
>DATHLW010000612.1:0-5316 GCA_035487675.1 Mucilaginibacter sp.
AATACCGGCATCAGCAGGTAGATCAACCCTATCGCCAGGAAGGCCGCGATCATAAACAGTAAAGCAGTTTCAATAATGAATTGCATGAACAATTGCATCTTAGCCGCGCCTATGATCTTCCGCATACTGATCTCCTTTGCCCTTAGCATCGACCGTGCGGTCGACAGGTTCACATAATTGATACAGGCGATCACCAGTATCAGCAGCGCGATAATGATAAATATGCGTACTGTAGTGATACCATTATCGCTCATGTCTGCATTATACAAATGCATTTTGGTAAGCGGGAGCAGTAAATAATCGGCATCGGTATCGCCAGGGCTATGGCTTAGATGCACCCCGGTGATCTGTTTGGCCAGCTTTTTCAGGTCGCTGCCAGGTTTGATCTGCAAGAAAGTGACATAATTAAGGATACCAAAATTATTGCTCATATCATTGTGCTGCGCCAACTGCTCTTTAAAATGATAGCTTATCGGCATGATCATGTCATACTGAATACTAGAGTTTTTGGGGATATTATTAATTAACCCGCTCACCGTAAGGCTAACTTTGTTATCCCCAATGATCACTTTGCCTATAGGGTCTTGATTACCGAAAAACTTCTCAGCTGTTCTTTGGGTGATCACCACCGAATGATCATCTGTAAAAGGCTTTGCATTATTACCCCTGACCAGGTCGAGGTCAAACATTGAAAATAGTGACGGATCGGCATATATCGCATTTTCATCCCCAAAAACCTTGTCCTGGTATTTGTAAAGCGAATAGTCAAAATTGCCGATAAGACGCACATAATCCTGCACTTCGGGCAATTGCTGCTTGGAGAACGGCCCTATCGGGGCTACACCGATGGTAAATATCTGCCTGTTATTTCCCGTTCCGCCCCAAAGCTCCACCCGGTAAATATCCTTTGCCTTTTTATAAGAATCATCAAAACTCAGCTCGTCCTGTACCCATAGCAATACAAGGATGCCCACAGCCAGGCCAAGCGTAAGCCCGGCAATATTAATGGCCGAGTAGAATTTATTCTTCAGCAAATTTCTCCAGGCAGTTTTTAAATAATTGCGAAACATATAATTGTGGTTTAATTTCTTTTCAGACCACGTATGCGTGGTTTTATGGTTCGAAATTATCACGATAGAACGGGAATAAGGTCTCAAATGATAAGTTGGGCGCTCTTTTTTATACTCCGCCGGGGTTTTACCGGTCATTTGCCTGAAAGTGCGGTTAAAAGTAGATTTAGAGTTAAAGCCGGACTCAAATGCAATACCCAGCAGGGTCATCCGGTCGTAAGCCGGATCCTGCATTTTTGATGCTACATCCCGAATGCGATATTCATTGACGAAGTCGTTGAAGTTTTTCTTCAGCGCTATGTTAATTATCCTGGATAATTCATGCGGGTGTATGTCCAGCTTTTCAGCCAATGCACTTAAACTTAGTTCCGCATCCTGGTAGTATTGATTGGTTTCTATGGCTCTCTTCAACCAGGCACCTTTTTCCCTTAATTCAGTTGGGGCCGATGGTTTGAAGGCCGGAGATGGTTGTGCTGTCACTCCGGCTTGCGGCCTTAAGAAAGCAGCGGCGGCGGTCCATATAATGATCACTGCGAAAAAGATATAAAAAGGATAATAAACATGTATGCCTAATTGGTTGCGGTAACCAAAATAATCGACGATGGCATCAACTATCCACAACAGCCACAACAAGGCAGTGGCCGCCAGTAAGCGACGCAGCCAACGGAATTCAAGACGGGACCGGTCCATCAGAACTGGTTGCAGTCTCCGATAAAAATTGTTTATGAGTTTGTGAGCACGATGCAGGTAAGTTATGATCGAAATAAATATGAGCAGCTGTAACACCGGGTTTAGTTGCTGAAAGATCGACGTATCATAGGTTGCTACTCCTGTTTTGGCACTTTCTTTAATTTCCAATGCCAGGGCAACTTGCTCGAGCAGCAGAGGGATGAAATGCAGCAGGTCCTTCCAACTGAATTTATATTCCGGGCGCGTTATTTTCAGCACATAAAAATAGACCAGGGGTCCCAACGCCAACAAAAATTGCATGGGTAGCCGATCCCAGCCAGGGAGGTAAGTTTCCAGTCGGATGTCAATGGCGAGTATCCGCGTCATCCATAAAACCATTATGATCAGTGCCAGGGCAAGAAGCCGGTTTGCGGCGTTATTGATGCTCTTGGTGAACCATAACAACAAAACAAAGTTCAGCCCAACAAATATTGTTCCGACGGAGGCCAGGTCATACAGGTTAATATGGAATGTATATGAGTTCAAGTAAGCCAAGTAGTTCAATTCGTGTTCCAAACATGCAATTTCCTGAAAATTAGTAAATTATGCTTTAGATACTGCGAAAGTTGTAATAAAAGCGAACATTCAGGCGTCCGGTTTTGGAGTGCGCCTGAGATATTTGCCTTTATTAAAACTTTCGATCGAAGAGCTTATTAAGGTATCCGGAAGACGGACGGTTTATTTTAGTTTAATTTTTTTAGCTGGACGAGCCATAGTGCAAAAGCGATATAAAGCAAAAACTGATTCTATTCATAACCATCTGGGGATACAGGTTTTATTTCGTTTTACGAATATAAAGATTCCCGAAGGTAGTTTTCATGAGCAATTGCGGGCCACCGCCATTGATTTTGCCATATACCCAATCCTCAATTTTCAGGCTATACATTCCTTTGCCGTCGCTGCGGGTAACTTCCGGTTTATGCTGATCGGTAACTACATCAAAATCGGTATACACATCACCACGGTCTGATTTCAGTTTAACATTGGCCTTTAACGAAGCAGGGAAGGTCACATCTACATTGCCGTTCAGTGTTGAATACGCCATGGCAGCTTTTGGGTCGATCGACTTAAAGGTTACTATTACATTGCCATTAACTGTGTTGGCAACTACAGAGCCCGATATGTTTGTTAATTTGATAGCGCCATTCACATTGCTCACTTCCAGGTCGCCATTGAGATTACTGCCGCTAATATTACCGTTGTTTACGGTGCCGAATTTCAAGCTGCCTTCCGTCATGGGTACCTTTATCAGCAGGTTAATTGCCCTGCCTGCGTTTCCGTGAATATCAACCTCATTGTTGTGCTCGTCTGCCTGTATATCTGCATTATTCCCGGAATTTAGCTTCCTCATCCCGGTGCCGTGATCTTCACCGCTTTTCTTTCTTTCGTTTGATAATATCTCTATTATCACATCTTTACCCTCATATCCATTTACTGTGATCGAGCCATCCACCAGGTGGGCATCCAGTTTATAAGGTTTACCCGGTTCACTTAATGGCACTACCAGTTGCTGATCTTTCCCCACATCCTGCGCCCATAACTTCGCACTTAAAAATATTGCTATTGTTAGTGTACTTATAATTTTTGTCGTCTTCATTTTACGTTATTTTTATTCTTGTTTTTTAATATATACATTCCCGTTTAGGGTTTCAAATTTGAATGTTTTGCCACCGGCTCCAAACCGGATATCTGAGTTTTTGCTAAGCTTATAAGTGGTGCCGCTCCCGTTTTTTGTTTCCGATTTGGTAACCCTGCTCGGCATTACCTGTACATCCTGGAAATCGGTATAAAACTCACCGTTCATACTTTTGAATGATACATCAGCAGCCAGGTTGGCCGGGTAGGTGATCTTTAATTCTCCGTTTATAGTGTAATAAGAAGATGCATCGGGCGGCACACTCAGGTAATTTACAGTAACGCCACCATTCACCGTATGGGCGCTTGTCGTTCCCTTTGCATTCACGATCTCAATCGGGCCATTCACATTGTTTATTTTTAATGAACCGTAGACATTTTTGATGGACACATGGCCATCGTTTACTGTAGAGGCGGCCAGGTCAACATTGAAGGGCACCTTTACTACAAACTCCAGTTTTACACGGTATTCTATATTATGGCGATCATTCCGATAGCCGTAATGTTCATGCGGCCTGGTATCCCATGGTTCAGAGATATAAGCCAATATGCTGTCAGGCTTTTGTTCAAACTCCAGCTTAAATTCCTTTTTGCCTTCTTCTACCGTTTGCTGGTTATCAGCCGATATGGTTTCATCTGCCTCGATCAATACCTTATTGCCTGCATAACCTTCGACCTTAACTGAACCGAACAGGTTGTAAATACCCACCATGCCTTTCTGGTAGGTAAATTCCTTGCTGATGTGTGTTTTGTATTCCTGCGCATGGGCAGAAAATTGGGCAAAACAAAGAGCCATCCCTGCAAATGCAGGTATCAATAATCGTTTCATAAATTGTTTATTTTAAATGAGTTGTGTTATGGTTTGCTTGATCCTGTCCCTTACACCGGGGTTCAGGTCTTTTTGTTTTAATAATTCTTCGAATGATTTAACCGATCGTTTCTCCTGTAATTTAAGCATCACGTCCGCAATAGCCAGCTGCATGATGGGCGAATCCTGCTGCACGATGGACTTTATCAAACCTTCCCTCACCTCCGGGTGATTGGCGAGGTGCGAAAGTGCATCCAGTGTGCTTAAGCGTACATTCACATTGGGATCGTTATTCAGTGTTGCCAGTAAGGCGTCGATCACTTCCTTATCTGCATGCTTGATCTCGCTGGTATAACTTACGCCTCTTATCCGCTCCGAAGCTGATGGGTTTTCCAGCAATGCCAGCATCATCGTTTGTTTCAGCTCATGCACCTGGGTAGTGAGCGCCTGTAATTGCTGGTCTTGTTTGCTCCCTCTGCTGCTATAAAATAACAAATACCCTAATCCAAAACCTATCAGTATAATTACAAGGCTATAGGCCAGGGGCCATTTTGGCTGCCATTGCCTTAGCCGGTTAAACTGACCGTTGATGCTGCTCCATAAACCTTGTTTTTGCTCCTCAACCGAATCCTTATAAGTATCCAGCATTGCCTGGAATCTTACCCGCATATATGCTGATGGCTCGGGTGTTTCTATCTCACTCATCATTTCCCAAACTTGTTGCAGCCCGGCTAATTCTTCCCTGCAACCGGCGCATTCAGCCAGATGCTTCTCCAATTCCGCGTGTTCATCGGGTGTAAGCTCGTTATTTAACAGACCGATCAGTTTTTCTTCATATTGTTCACACATCATCTCTTTCTGTTTTATCGTCCAATTTTGGTATAAATATTTTTCAGTTCCTGCATGGCCCTGAATGCTCTTGTCTTTGCTGCGACCTCGCTGATACCTAATATCTGCCCGATCTCATGGTATTTTAGCTCCTGAAGCCTGTTCAGCGTCAGCACCTCACGATGATCGTCGCTCAGGCTTGACATTGCTTTGTATAGCCCTTCTTTTTCTTGCTTCTTTTCCAGT
>DATHLW010000613.1:0-5126 GCA_035487675.1 Mucilaginibacter sp.
GGCTTAGCCCCTGTAATTAGTGCACGCGCTTCCTTTGACAATGTGCTTATTAAATCTGCAGATCAACCGGAACTTTTAATATACTAATAAAAAATGGTTGCAATTTATAACAGCACTTCCCTTTATTCCTGTATAAGGACACAATTGCCAACCTGTGATATTAACCGGCATATGATGAAAAACAACGAGGCCGCCCGAAATGAGCGGTCTTTTTGTTTTCACACCATAAGCTGTAAGTAAGTCACAAGTTACGCTTCGCTAAACTTGTGGCAGCGCGCCCCCCTGCTCCATAGAAAACCTTCAAATTGATTTCTGACGCTTGACGGGCGGGGGAATTTTCTTTAATAATTCTCGTACTCTTCGATATTAAAATTTACCATTGGTATTTTTATGATTTTCTATCGGAGGAATTTCTTCAATAGTATCCCAATGTTCAGCGATCTTGCCATTTTCAATTCTATACAGATCGTAGATGGCGGAATGCGCACCTTTGAAACGACCTTCGCTAACTACTAATGCAAAATTTCCTTCGCCTAAAACCTGGTGAATCTTATCGTATTTGACCAATGTTATGCCTTGTTTTGCATATTCGGTAATAGTTTTAACCAACCCGGAGAAGTGGTCCGGAACCAAAGGGTTGTGCTGGATATAATTATCGTTATCATAGTAGTCAGGCAATTTTGCCAGTCGGCCATTTAAGATATCCTCAACATGATTTTTTACAATGGTCCTATTGATCTCAGTTTTGTCTAAATCCCTGATTTCCGTTGCACCATCAATCATTGTATGCCCGCTCGGGTTGGGTGGTTGTGTTGCCTGCAGGTTATCCCAATGCTCTACTATTTTTCCATCCTCAAACCGGAAGATATCAAAACCGATCTTTGAACTGGTAAACTCATACACAGTATGTGCAAAAACGAAATCACCATCTTCAAATATTCTTACAGTATTTACTTTAACATTGGGCGGCAACTGACTTAATAATGTTTTTAAACCGCTTAGCCCATCTGCAGCCCGAAGATTGTGCTGGATGTATTTATCCGGATTTATGTATTTCAAAGGTTGCGGATCACCTGTTTCAAAGCTTTTTAAGAAAGCTGTTACTTTTTCTTTATTAGATAATTGCATCTGCTTTAATTTTATTGTGTCCCCATTTTTTAATTTTTAAATTCCGAACGAGTCCCCGAACATCGGGTTTCCGCTCTTTGATTCAGCCTGTGATACTTCATCCTGGATAACGTCCCAGTGTTCTGCCAACAAACCGTCAGCGATGCGTACAATATCTACCACTACCCAGGCCTTGGGCTGGCCGACATTTGAAAACTTTCCATGAACCATTACATAATCACCATTGGCAATGATTAACCCATGTTCATATTTCATATCCGCCGGAGCGCTTGCGATCAGTCCGCGAAGGCCATCACGACCAGGGGGAATGTGTGCACTATGCTGGATATAGTTGGGTGACCAGTACTGGTCATATGCGTTCTCGTCACGCTTGTTGAAAGCAGCTTCGAAAGCTTCCAGTACTAATGCTTTATTTTGTTCTTCAATTGATTGTTTCATTTTTTTTGATGGTTTAAAAATCTGCATCCAATACGATCCTGTAGTTTGCTTTGCCTGATTCTGCATGTTCTATGGCTTCATTTACCTTACTCATTGGGAAATGCTCCACAATCGGGCTAATACGATGACGGGCCGCGAACTGCAGCATTTTATTAATAGAAGTACGTGAACCACCGGGAGAAGCAGAAACAGATTTTTGAGAGATCAGTAACGATACTACAGAAACCGGTATCGGTTCAAAAACAATACCCACAAAATGTAAACGGCCTCTAGGCGATAACATAGCGATGATCTTCTCCCAATCCAATGGTACAGCAACGGTAATGATGATCAGGTCAAAGGTCCCTTTCAAAGCATCCCATTCGTTGGTGTCTCTGCTGGAAACGATATGATCAGCGCCAAGTTTTTTTATTTCCTCGTATTTTGATGCGGTTGAAGAAAACGCGGTAACATCTGCGCCCCAGGCGTGAGCGAACTGGATAGAAAGATGCCCAAGGCCTCCGATGCCAAAGACCCCAATACGATCTGTCGGCTTAACGCCGAATTCCATCAATGGTGAAAATACGGTGATGCCGGCGCAAAACAGTGGTCCCGCATCTTTGCTGTTAACACCTTCCGGGATAGGGATCGCCCACATCCAATGTGCTTTTACACGGCTGGCAAATCCGCCGTGATTTCCCCAAATAGTGGCTTTTATAGTTGTACACAGGTGCTGATCTCCGGCCAGGCAGGGATCGCAATGGCCGCAGCTTTCCGCATTCCATCCCATACCTACGGTTTGGCCGATACTCAGACCTTTTTGTCTGGCAATATCGCCTAACGCAACGATCTTTCCGGTGATCTCATGACCCGGAACCAGTGGAAATGGTATAGTTCCCCACTCATTTTTGATAAAGGAAATGTCGGTATGACAAAGACCGCAGTATTCTACTTCGATCTCTACTTCCTCGGCGGTAATCTGAGCCAGTTCATAGGTGAAGGGCTGTAATTTGGCGCCCGGTTCCAGGGCTGCCCATGCTTTTACTGTTGACATAGCTTAAAATTTATATTGTTTATGTTTCGATTTCACGTCGGACAAAAATAAACCAAACAGTCTATTCAAACAATGAACAAATTTAGACTATTTGGTCTGTTATATCAAAATATATTTCACTCATTTTTTTTTAAAATAAACAGAATACAATAGTTAAGTATCTGAATTTAAGAAGTTAAAATAGAAGTTTAAACTTGCAATAATAAACCATATAGTCTATATTTGCCACATCATGAAAAAGGCAGAAAAAACAAAACAATTTATAATTGAACGGGCCGCTACCATTTTTAATGAGAAAGGAATCGCCGGTACATCCATTGATGATATATTAAAAGCATCCAATGTGGCAAAGGGTTGTCTGTATGGCCATTTTGAAAGTAAGGAAGAATTATCACATGCCAGCGTGGATTTTATGTTGGGTAAACTTGCAGAAAGAAGGGATCTTTCGTTGAGTTTACAAAAAACCGCAAAAGGCAAGCTTTTTGCCTTTATGGATAATAACAGGAACCCGTTAAAATCCTTTATCGATGGCGGCTGCCCTATTGTGAACCTTTCCACAGAAACGGACGATACTAATCCGGCGATCAAGAAAAAGGTCCGTACCATGCTGGATGCCGCTATTAAATTATTTACTAAAATCCTGCAGGATGGTGTCAAGGAAGGGGAATTCTCTGAAGAATTAATTCCTGAAGAATTCGCGACCAAGATGTTTTTGGCTATTGAAGGGGGAAATGCCATTTGCCGGGTGTTGAATAGCGCTAAGCCTATGCAAACTCTGATAAAGAGTTTAAAGAGTGAACTGGAATCGTATAGCTTACCTTTTTTAGAAAATTCAAATCTATAAAAGGGGCAATAATAATCCCGTTCTCCCCCCACCCGCTCCCGCGAGGTACTGTCATAAAAAGCAAGTTTTTTTGAATAATAATTATCTGCTAAACTTGCGGCAGCGTGCCCCCAGACAAGTGGTGACACTACTTTGTCAGTAGTGCTGAAAATTCAAACATTTGATAATCAGATTTTTGATTGCGTTCACAGGTGTTCATGTGCGAAAACGTGAACGCATTAGCCTCAATAGCATGCGTTTTCAATAAGAACTTTTAACTTTAAAAATTATTAGCGATATCAGTTATAACGACCTATGGAAGCTAAAGAAACCTTAAAAGCCCATGTAGCTAAAATAGCTGCACTGACTGATGAGCAGTTCGATTATTTCTTTTCTCATTTTAAAAAACAGAGTTTTAAAAAAGGACAGGTTGTTATTAGTGAAGGTGATCATGTGGATTGCGAATACTTTGTTATTTCCGGTTGTTTAAAATCTTTCTTTATCAATGACGATCTGAAAATGTTCATCCTGCAATTTGCCATGCCTACCTGGTGGGCTTCCGACTACAATGCATTGTATAACCATACCCGGGCTACCATCAGTGTTGACTGTATTACTGATACGGAGGTACTTTGTCTTACCAATGACGATAGGGAGAAACTATGTAATGAACTTCATAATGCAGAGCATTTTTTTCGTTGGAGGACCAATAAAGGATATGTTGCGGCGCATAAAAGGCTACTGTCCTTTATGAATAATAACGTAAAATACCGGTACGAAGAACTTTTAAAACTATATCCGGAACTGTATAATATAGTTCCTAAAAACCTTATCGCAGCATACTTAGGTGTTTCCAGAGAAACTCTTAGCCGACTGTATCATGCTTGAAAAGTGACCTACATCACATAAATCATGTCCCGCTTTCAAATGTGATGTAGGTCACACGGCTACCTGAGATTTCCTGCCGTACTTTGTTGTGTAATTAAAAACACAAATAAAATGGAAACTCAAAAATTTGAAATCGTAAGCACCCAAAGCAATATTGATTGGGTGGGCAAAAAGGTAACAGGCGCACACAATGGTACCATTGCCGTTAAAGAAGGTGAAGTCGTTTTGAATGGCGGTAAACTTGCCGGCGGTAAATTTATTATCGATACCACCTCTATCAAAATACTGGATGTAACCGACCCTGCAACCAATGCTCAGTTCTTCGGTCACCTCGCTTCTGATGATTTTTTCTCTATTGACAAATATCCCGAAGCAACTTTGGAGATCACTTCAGTTTCAGGCAACCAGGTTGAAGGTAATTTAACCATCAAAGGCATCACCCATCCTGTAGCGTTTGATGCAACTGTCAATGCAAACGGTGATCATTTAACCGCAACCGGCAAACTAGTAATCGACCGCACCAAATATGAAATGAAATTCCGCTCCGGCAATTTCTTTAAGGATTTGGGAGACACACTGATCTATAATGATTTTGAGCTGAATGTAAGTGTAACCGCTAAAGCTGCCTGATAAGCCGTTTCAGCATAAAAATTAAAGCCATGCCATACGTTAAAATAGAAGTAACCCGCGAAGGTGTTACCAGAGAACAAAAAAGGGCCTTGATCAAAGGAGTAACTGACCTGATCACTGACGTATTGAACAAAGACCCGCAATTGACCCACGTGGTCATCCAGGAAGTTGAATTGGACGACTGGG
>DATHLW010000614.1:0-6035 GCA_035487675.1 Mucilaginibacter sp.
GTAATGGATGGACTGCTGACGGCTCATTAACCATAAGGGATGGACGTTTATGTATTCCATTATTAGCTGAAAATAAACGCAAGCTGAAAGGTTTCATTCATGATGAATCTGCATCTGGCCAAACGGTTTACATTGAACCAGAAGAAGTATTTACGCTAAATAACCGTATCCGCGACCTGGAATTTGAACGCCGCCGTGAGATAGTAAAAATCCTGACTACTTTAACTGACGAGTTACGGCCTTATGTGCCCTTATTGTTATCCTACCACAGTTTATTAACCAAGCTCGACTTTGTTCGCGCTAAGGCGTTATTTGCCATTGATATCGAGGCTTCAATGCCAATTGTGGTAAATGAGGCTAAAATAAAACTCTTTAATGCCCGGCATCCGTTATTGTTGCTGAGTTTTAGGGCTGAGAAGAAATCGGTTGTGCCTCTGAATATAAATATTGATGAGGATACACGTATCGTGGTGGTGTCCGGGCCAAACGCGGGAGGTAAGTCGGTTTGTATGAAGACAGTTGGCCTGTTGCAGATGATGGCACAGGCAGGATTATTGATACCGGCATCGGATGCAAGTACGATCGGTGTATTTAAGCAGATATTTGTAGACATAGGTGATGATCAGTCTATTGAAAGTGACCTGAGCACCTACAGCGCACATCTCTCCAAAATGAAGGAATTCGTGGAGATGGCGAATGGAAAAACATTGGTACTGATAGATGAGTTTGGTACGGGTACTGATCCGCAATTCGGCGGCCCAATAGCTGAAGCGGTTCTTGAGACACTTAATCACAAAAAGGTGAGGGGTGTGGTAACTACGCACTACTCGAACCTGAAAGTTTTTGCAAGTAATACCCCCGGTATTGAAAATGCATCTATGTTATTTGATAATGTAGAGATGCGTCCGCTTTACATATTGGAAGTAGGTAAACCTGGCAGTTCCTATGCTTTCGAGATCGCACAAAAAATTGGCTTGCCGCAGCAGGTGCTTAACCTTGCCAAAAATAAGATTGGCGTTAACCAGAAAAAAGTAGACACGCTATTAGTTGACCTGGAACGCGAGAAAAAAGAGATATTCGATACAAAAGTTAAACTCGAAAAGCAGCAGAAAAGAGTAGACGATCTGCTTTCTGAAAATGAAAAGCTGAAAGGATATCTGGAAGAAAATAAAAAGGTGCTAATCCGCGATGCTAAGCAGGAAGCTAAGAATATCATTCTCAATGCGAATAAGCTGGTTGAAAATACCATAGCGGACATAAAGAGCAGTAATGCCGATAAAGAAAAAACGCGTCTACTGCGGGATAACTTGAGCCGCGAACTGCAAAAGAATACGGTAAAGCCTGAGACTACGAAAGCTCCTATATCAGAGGAATTGAAACCCGGCGATTGGGTGAAACTGAATGACTCTGAAACGACTGGGCAAGTAATGGAAATTACAAGAGACAATCTGATTATTGCTATTGGCGACCTGCGTACGGTAGCTAAAAAGAACCGCGTACAAAGGATCAGTAAGAAAGAAGTACCGAAAGAGATCAGAAAGAGCTTTAGCTCGCAAACAAATGACTATGCTAATTTCAGTCCTGAGATTGATGTGCGCGGGAAACGTGGTGACGAGGCCCTGTATGATATTGAAAAGATGCTGGACAGGGCATTGATGATGGGTTTTAATAATTTAAAGATCATACACGGAAAAGGCGATGGAATCTTGCGGAAATTAATTCGTGATTATCTGAAAAAATATGATGCCGTTGACCGGATGGAAGATGAGCATGCAGACAGGGGCGGAGACGGGATAACTTACGTATATTTGAAATAAACCTGAAGTTATCTGAACATGAGAAAGCTGTACTTTTTTGTAATGTTCCTTGTAGCAAATACCTCCTGCTACTCACAAAATATAGTTGTTAAAAGTCACGACGTGCATATCCGGTATTCGGGGCGCATAGCAATGACAGATGATGCGGCAGAGCTTTCATGGTCAGCATCTTCCATAAAAATGAATTTTAAGGGTACATCTGTAAAAGCAACCCTAAAAGATGAACATGGGTATGATTACTGGAGCGTGATCATCGATGGCAATGTCGTTTCTGTTATTCAGCCCGACAGCATTCAAAAGCAATACACATTAGCCTCCGGTCTCACGGATGGCAATCATACGGTTGAATTATTTAAGCGCACGGAATGGCCCATGGGTAAAATGTGGTTCTATGGGTTTGAATTGGACAGAAATGCAAGTGTGTTGCAGCCACCACCTCAGCAAAAACGTAAGATCGAATTTTTTGGGGATTCTATCACCTGTGGATATGCTATTGAAGATTCAACAGGGCAAGATAGGGGCACTGCACCCTATGAGAATGCCTATTTGAGCTATGCGTCTATTACGGCGCGCCACTTTGATGCAGAGCTTCATAGTACATCCAAAAGTGGTATTGGGATACTTGTGAGTTGGGTGCCATTGATCATGTCCGAGATGTATTACCGCCTTGATGCAACCGATGCAGAAAGCAAATGGGATTTTTCTAAATATACCCCTAATTTAGTGGTGATCAACCTTTTTCAGAATGATTCGTGGATAGTTAAACTACCGGATAACGATCAGTTCAAAGCCAGGTTTGGTACAAAGCCGCCAACGGATGAACAGATCATAAAAGCCTATAAAGATTTTGTTAAAACGATCAGAAGTAAATATCCTAAAGCACAGATCATTTGTGCACTGGGCAGCATGGAGGCCGTAAAGGAAGGCACGCCATGGTCAGGATACGTTCAGAAGGCGGTAGCACAGATCGGCGATAAAAAAATATACACGCATTTTTTCCCTTATAAAAATACGCCGGGCCATCCAAGCAAAAAAGAACAACAGGCTATAGCTGATGACCTGATTGTTTTTATTGATCAAAATATTAAGTGGTGATTACACGATTTTGAGATTTTAGTGATTGGTAGGATTTTTTAAGGGTGCATCTTTTTTAATCTTATAAATCCTGAAATCGTGTGAAAATCGTGTTAATTTTACCGCGACCAATTATAATTTATGAATAAAGTAGTTAGCGGGGCTGACGAGGCTGTCCGTGATGTTCGGGACGGCATGACGCTTATGCTCGGAGGTTTTGGCCTATGCGGATTACCCGAAAAATGTATTGCCGCCCTCGTAAAGAAAGGGGTTAAGAATCTAACCTGTATATCAAACAATGCAGGTGTGGATGATTTTGGCATCGGCCTGATGCTGAAACAACGCCAGGTAAAAAAGATGATCTCATCCTATGTTGGCGAAAATGCTGAGTTTGAAAGACAATTGTTAAGCGGTGAACTGGAAGTAGAACTGATCCCGCAAGGGACTTTGGCTACGCGCTGCATGGCCGCGGGATATGGGATGCCCGCAATTTTTACACCGGCAGGCATTGGTACTGAAGTAGCGGAAGGGAAAGAAGTGCGCAATTTTAACGGTAAAGATTACCTGATGGAAATGGCTTTTGATGCTGACTTCGCCATTGTAAAAGCCTGGAAAGGGGATACGATGGGCAATTTAGTTTACCGGTCAACCGCACGAAACTTTAATCCTGTAATGGCAATGGCAGGTAAGATAACTATAGCAGAAGTAGAAGAACTTGTCGAGCCTGGAGAATTAGATCCAGATCATATTCATACACCGGGGATTTATGTGCATAGGATTTTTCAGGGCGAAAACTATGAGAAGCGAATTGAACAACGGACTATAAGAAAAAAATAACCATAACGTCATTGCGAGGGACGAAGCAATGACGCATCAATAGGAAAACATGCTTGATAAAGAAGGTATCGCAAAACGTATTGCGAAAGAAATAAAGGATGGTTACTACGTCAACCTGGGAATAGGCATCCCTACGCTGGTAGCTAATTATATTCCCAAAGGGATGGATGTTGTATTGCAATCGGAAAATGGGTTGCTGGGTATGGGGCCGTTCCCGTTTGAGGGGGAGGAAGATCCGGATACCATCAATGCCGGTAAGCAAACTATTACCATCCTGCCAGGTTCAGCCATATTTGATTCTGCAATGAGTTTTGGGATGATCCGCGCAAAGAAAGTCAACCTAACTATTTTAGGAGCAATGGAAGTATCTGAAAATGGTGATATCGCCAACTGGAAAATCCCCGGAAAAATGGTAAAGGGTATGGGTGGCGCTATGGACCTGGTGGCATCTGCAGAAAATATCATTGTAGCGATGCAACATGTAAATAAGGTAGGCGAATCTAAATTACTGCCTGAATGTGCCTTACCGCTTACGGGTGTGCACTGCGTGAAAAAAATCGTAACAGAATTGGCGGTCCTGGATGTTCTTCCCGAAGGTGGTTTTAAATTATTGGAGCGTGCGCCGGGAGTGAGTGTTGAAGAAATAAAAAAGGCAACCGCTGGTAAATTGATAATTGAAGGCGAGGTGCCGGAAATGAATATCTAATTATTCTTGGGCTTTAATGACCAATGCTCATTACGAAATTTCCAGCCCTTTTCGGTTTTGTGAATTGTAGCGGTAAAATACCCATCGTAAGGAGTTATTTTGCCGGAAGCATCTGCTGCATCCTCATGAAAATTGGCAGCCATTATCGCAATTTGGGAGGTAAGCGGGTCTACGCGAATGGCAGACCATTTTAAGGTGATTTTAGGCATTACCTTAACCAATGTAGTTTTTATAAATGAATCGGCAGCGCGATAATTTGATAGAGCTAAGGTGCCTTCGTTTACCATAAAGAAATCCGGTGAATCTTCAAAATGATCCAGCCATGCGATTGGTCCTTTGGCTGTAATATCTTTTGCCGTCAGGTCAGCTAATTTTAAAACACTGTCTTTTACTTCTTGAGACTGACTGGTTGACAAAGAAGTTCTGTTTTCCTGGCATGAAAGTAACACCGTTGATATGAGCGCAATACATATCGACACTATCGAATAGTGTGTTTTCATTTTAATATAAGATTTTATATATAAAAATACATAAAACCTTCAGCTTAACACCTTTTCTCTTAATTCTTTAGATATCTGCTCCGTTACACTAACAATATCATCAGCAATATTGGTGTTATTAACAATTACCTGTTCACACACGTCTTTATAGGGTAGCAGGAACTCATTGTAAGCAGGTACTACATGATTCTTCCATTTATACATGGCATCTTCGTGCGAATACCCCCGCTCTTCCAAATCGCGCTTTAAACGGCGAACAAGAGCCACTTCTTCTTCAGCTTCGATAAAAATTTTAAGGTCTAATAATTCGGCTATTTCAGCAAAATGAAAAATAAACAATCCCTCAACGATTAATATTGGCGCAGGGTTTATCTCTAATATTTTAGGTACTGCATTTGGATTATTAAAAGTGTATTCTTTTTTATAGATCGTCTCCTGGTTAACCAGTTTCGTGATATCTGAATAGAAATGGTCACGGTCAATGGTTTCAGGGATATCAAAATTGTATAGCTTGTTTTCCTCTGCAGTCATTTTATGCGCTACAGGGAAGTAGTAATCATCCTGTGATACCAGGCTAACCTCATCATTGGTAAAATGCTCCAGGAAACTTTTCAGGAAAAAGGTTTTGCCAGAGCCGCTTCCGCCGGCTATCCCAATAATAAATGGCTTATCATTGCGCGATCTATGATCTCCCATAGTTTAAGTCCCGGAATTAATTATTTGCGTCTGGTGTGCCGTAGCTCAAATTTACCTGGAAACGTTTGTCCAAAGCGCCCAATGCTTGCGCCACGTTTTTGGTCATCACAATGATCACGTCCTTAGTCTGCTCGGTATCTGTAAAACGGCCCACCACTTTTGCAAAGGTAGTACGATTGGTCATCACATTCGTGATTTTTATAACCGTACCAATAGGAGCGGTGCGGTGCAATACCAGCATTTTGTTGGGATCAAGTCCGTCATCATCCATCCAGGTGGCTACACCTTTTTCATCTTTTTCATAAATCCCGAAACGATTTGCATTGATATGATGGCTGCTATCAGGCAAAGTTGAATCGCGCGTGGCAACAGTGGGCTGGGATTGCTGGTTTTGAACAGGTTGTT
>DATHLW010000615.1:0-4245 GCA_035487675.1 Mucilaginibacter sp.
GAGATGAATCAAATCCGGGGAATTCAGACAAACGTTCCTGTATCGCAGCAAACGCCTGGGCTGATAGCTGTTTCTCAAAAACAGATTGTAAACGGGGAGAATATTTTATGGCCTTTTCAAACCGCTTATCAAACTCAGCCCTGTCAATACCTAATAACTTACAAAATGATAACGTATCAAAAGGCTTAACCAGGTTAGGTGTTACCATGATATCATAAAATGCCTCGTTTTGTACCAATACTTTTTTATTCCGGTCAAGGATAGGGCCGCGGGCAGGGTTTTTATAAACCTTGCGTAATACGTTGCTCTGAGCATACAATAGATACCGGTCATCAATGATCTGAATGTAAAATAACCGGGCAAGAAGTATCAGGATAAACGTTATAAAAATACCTGCAATTACATAACGCCTCTCAAAAAAACTGTTCATTTAGCGTTCCTTCTTTCTGTAAAATAAAAATCCCGAAAGCAGTATCAAAAATACCGTAAAAATAGAACTCAACACAAAACGGCTTAGTGTAAACGGTATCTCTGACAGGCGAAAAACTTCTAAATTGAACAGGAAAAAGTGATGGGCTAAAGTAAGTATCAGGGCATAGGTAAAAAACCAACGCATGCCCATTACGCTAAGGGTAGGTTCCGGCTCATTATCAAAGCCTTCTTTTTGAACGGTGATACTGATAAATAATATTCTAACCAACCCAAGCAGCACACAAGCAGCCGCATGTAAGCCGGGCGTATCATAAAATGCATCGATAATAATCCCCAATAAAAACGACAACGCAAACAAAAGCACATTAGGCGTTTCAAAGGGCAGCAACAGGATGAACATGATGTACAGGTAAGGTGTAGACAGATTATACAGGGTGATGTTCTTCAACAAAAACACCTGTAAAAATATCAGTGTCAAAAACCTTAGAAAGTTTATTAATATTACCCTACTCATCTTTCTTTTGCTGCGCCTCCAGTCCCGCCTGCTCTTGAGCAAATTTGTTTACAACTACGTCTACATATTGCAACTTCCCATAATCTACGGCCAGCCTCACTTCCATATTCAATGCAAAACCGCCGGTTTTAGTGTGCAAATTGCTTACCTTACCTATTGGTATCCCTGCCGGGAAAAGTGAATATTCCGAAGTCACCACCTCCTCACCCACATGTGGCTGGGCATTGTTTGATACATCCTTCAGGTAGCCTTTATGCGGATCAAGATCATCGCTCCATTCGATATACCCTATTTCCTTATTTTTGGACAGCATGGCGCTAAACCTTGAGTCTTTATGTAAGAGGGATTGCACTATAGACATGTGTTCCCCAACAAATACCACTTTACCAACGACCCCTGAACTGCATATTACACCCATACCTTTTCCAACTCCCTGTAAGCTGCCTCTGTTAATGGTGATATAATTATTACTGCGGTTGGTCGAGTTATTGATCACCTTGGCCTCGATATAAGTATACTGTTGCTTATAGATCGTATCAGTAACTTGTTTCTTGTTGATGCTGTCAATATAAAACGATGCCTTAAGCTGACTTCGTAGCCTGGCATTCTCTTTTGCAAGACTGTCGTTTGTTTCCCGTAAAGAGAGATAACCATACAATTGATCAACCTGGGCATACAAAGTTCCTGTCACTTTATTAGTCGAATTGATAAATGAGGCCTTTTGAAAGGAATTGAATTTAACGTAGATAATAAGAGAGCTTATCTCGAAGATAACAAACAGGAAAAATGCGTTGTACTTATTGATAAATATCAGGAGGTTACGCATTGGTAGTGATTAGTTGATCAGTGATCAGAGATTAGTTAATGAGTTATTAATATACAACAAATTGCTTTATGTATTGCCTGTAATACTAATCTCTAATCACCAGTCTCTAATCTCTAAATTATTGCATTAAGAACTTAAAATTCCCTATATTTTTCAATGCGGTTCCGGTTCCGCGAACTACCGCACGCAGCGGATCTTCGGCCACGTGTACAGGCAACTTGGTTTTTGCTGCAACACGTTTATCCAAACCACGCAATAATGCACCGCCACCGGTTAAATAGATACCTGTCTGGTAAATATCAGCAGAAAGCTCAGGTGGAGTAATTTCCAGCGCCTTTAATATCGCTTCTTCAATTTTCGAGATCGATTTATCGAGGCAGTGTGCTATCTCGGTATAAGAAACCATAATCTGCTTTGGCACGCCGGTCATCAGGTCACGGCCCTGAACGGCAAAATCTGATGGTGGATCGGCTAACTCAGGTAATGCAGAGCCCACTTCTATCTTGATCTTTTCCGCAGTACGGTCGCCGATCATGATATTATGCTGGCGACGGATATATTGAACAATATCTGAGTCGAAGTTATCACCTGCAACACGGATAGACTGGTCGCAAACGATACCTGATAAAGCAATAACAGCAATTTCGGTAGTACCACCACCTATATCAATGATCATATTACCCATCGGTTCCTCCACATCGATACCGATACCTACCGCGGCAGCCATTGGTTCGTGGATAAGATAAACTTCCTTGGCGCCTGCAATTTCAGCAGAGTCACGTACAGCACGTTTTTCAACCTCGGTAATACCTGATGGTATACAGATTACCATACGCAACGACGGAAAGAACCAGCCTTTGCCTTTGTTGATCATTTTGATCATGCCGCGTATCATGTGCTCGGCAGCGTTAAAGTCGGCAATCACACCGTCTTTCAAGGGGCGTACCGTACGTATGTTTTCATGGGTCTTTCCTTCCATTTGCATCGCCTGGCGTCCAATGGCGATTACTTTGTTAGTTGTCCGGTCAAATGCCACGATGGATGGCTCGTCGACCACTACTTTGTCATTGTGTATGATAAGGGTATTTGCAGTACCTAAATCGATAGCGATTTCTTGTGTGAAAAAATTAAATAGACCCATTGGCGATTATTCAAAATAGTATGTAAAGTTGTATAAAAATAACTTAATAATTACAAGTTGCTATTAAAAGCGTTAAAATACACAACTTATTACGTGTTATTATTAATTAATGTTTAAAATGTCGTACTCCAGTCATAACCATGGAGATACCTTTTTGATTAGCCATATCTATCGAGTCCTGATCCTTGATCGAGCCACCAGGTTGAAGCACTGCTGTGATGCCTGCTTCGGCTGCCAATTGCACACAATCATTGAATGGAAAAAATGCGTCAGAAGCCATCACAGCGCCATTTAGGTCGAAGCCAAACTCTGCTGCCTTTATAACCGCTTGTTTCAGAGAATCAACCCTTGAGGTTTGTCCAACACCACTCGCCATTAGCTGATTATTTTTTGCAAATACGATGGTATTTGATTTGGTATGTTTTACAACTTTATTAGCAAAGAACAGATCTTTCAACTCCTGGGCTGTCGGTTTTTTGTCGGTTACAGTTTTCATTTGATCAGGGCCTTCAATTACCAGGTCCTTGTCTTGCTCGATCACACCATTCAATAGTGTCTTGAATTGCGTTAATGGCAATTCAACCGGCTGACGGATCAGGATAATGCGGTTCTTTTTTTCGCGTAAAACCTGTACCGCTTCATCGGTGTAAGCAGGCGCAATTAATACCTCGAAAAATATTTTGTTGATCTCCCTGGCGGTCTCTGCATCAACCTCATCGTTGGCAATGATCACACCGCCAAAAGCCGATACAGGGTCACATGCTAATGCATCGATCCAGGCCTCCTTTATGAATGACCGGCTTGCTATACCGCAGGCATTTGTATGCTTTAATATAGCGATGGTTGGCTCGGTAAATTCATCGATCAATGATACCGCTGCATCCACATCTACCAGGTTATTGTAGGATAGTTCCTTGCCATGCAATTTGGTGAACATAGCTTCCAAATTACCATAGAAAACACCTTTCTGATGCGGGTTCTCGCCATAACGCAATACCTGGCTTTTTTGAATGCTTTGTTTGAACACAGGAAGCTGTTCCTCCTGGTTAAAGTATTCGAATATCGCGGTGTCGTAATGAGAGGTAATATTGAATGCACGCTGAGCAAATGAACGGCGCTGATCGATCGTTGTTTCGCCATTCTGGCTTTTCAGGATCTCACCTAATTCAATATAATCATCTTTTGATGCCACGATCACTACATCTTTAAAATTCTTGGCAGCAGCACGTATCAGGGAGATACCACCAATATCGATCTTCTCAATTACATCGTCCTGCCCGGCGCCTGATTTTACAGTTTCTTCAAAAGGATAAAGATCGACGATCACCAGGT
>DATHLW010000616.1:0-2607 GCA_035487675.1 Mucilaginibacter sp.
ACCCAAAAAATTCAGGAAAAGACAAATTTTATAATGAATTAGCGGATAAAAAATGTAATTTTTAAAAAAATCATTAATAATTATGACAAATAACTCCAATTCACCTGAACTAATTGTATTGGGGGCTGGCCCAGGTGATCCGGAATTAATCACTGTGAAAGGGTACAGGGTTTTACAACAGGCAAAAGTTGTTTTGTATGATAACCTGGCCAACAAGGAATTGCTGTACCTCACCCCTGCTGATTGTGAACATATATATGTAGGCAAACAACCTTATGGCGATTATACCCCGCAGGAGCAGATACATGAACTGATAAAACACTTTGCTTTTTCCAAAGGAAGTGTGGTGCGTCTAAAAGGCGGTGACCCTTTTATATTCGGAAGAGGTTTTGAGGAGGTGCTATTTGCAAGAGAAAATGGCATCAGAACTAGCTTTATACCGGGTATTACCAGTATGCAGGCATCGGGGCTTGAGGATATACCGCTTACACACCGTGCTATAAGCGAAAGTGTTTGGATGGTTACCGGCACTAAAAAGGACGGCAGGTTATCGGCCGATTTACAACTTGCCATTCAAAACAATGCTACGGTTGTAATTTATATGGGAATGAAAAAACTGCAGGAAATTGCGCAAACCTATATCGAATCGGGCAATGGTGATTTACCTGCGGCCATTATACAACATGCCTCGATGCCAAATCAAAAATCCGCAAGAGGGCTGGTAAAGGATCTGCCGGCAATAGCCGAAAGCAAACAGCTCACCTACCCAGCAATTATTATCATAGGGGCTGTAACAAGCCTGATTAATTAATTTAACAAAAATGAAGATACGTATTAAAGGGAATTCACTACGCTATCGCTTGACCAAAAGTGATGTAGAGACATTTTCAAGAAATGGATATATTGAAGAAGCCATTGATTTTGGGAACCACATGCTGATCTATGCTTTGCAGCAAAATAATCTCAATAATCTGTCAGTAATATTGGAAAACAATAAAATGACCTTATTTATGCCCAAAGTAATGGCTAATGAATGGGATGCATCCGACAGGGTTGGTTTTGAATACCGGTACAATAACTTATTCCTTTTGGTTGAAAAGGATTTTAAATGTTTAGACAATGTGGCCGAGGACCAAAGTGATAATTATCCGAATCCGCTGAGCAAACCAGCGTAATCATTTTACTATGGGAGCCTCCCTTTTTTGTTTTGTTGAAACAAATATTTTTATTTATAAGTGTTCACGTTCACAGGGATGAACGCTCGTGTATACTTATGAACGTCTGACTATCAGACTTTTGATATTTTAACACTACTGACAAATTAGTGTCAGTAGAAAAATAAAGGTGTTTAAGAGAAGAAAGCCCGAACGGGCGGAAGGTTACAAATCCGATCCAACAGGATATTTATAAAGCCTCAGGAGCATCTTCAGTTGTTGATTCCGGGCTGTCAAAATTTTCCCAATCATACTGTATCTGGTTCATTTTATAATAGTATAAAAAAAGCACTATCAGTTCCAGTCTGAGGCTAAAGGAATGCTGAACAAAAAGTGCATACGCCATTACTAAAAAGCAGATAGCTATACTGATGATAGCATCAACTTTGGCCAGGCCAACGGCCCATGCTTTTTCTGCCCATAATGCCAATGCAGTTACTCCCTTAAATGAAAATAACAGTATAAGAAACATGCCGATCAGAGAAATAGGTTGATGGGTAGTGATACCAAGCAAAGAGATTTCAAAGTTATATTTCAATAATCCCATAATAACCCCCACAGGCATTATTGCAAAAAATACCAGGAACAGCCATATAAAGGCGACCACCCACCAGGGTAATAATTTTCTTCTTCGTTCCAGTCTTTTTTGGGGGAAATCCAATTGAGGGTCGAAATGGTTCAGGTTGTTCGTATCCATGTGACAGGTTTTTTTAGTGGTACTAAGTTAGAAATTAAATTTAAAAGATTATAGGAACCATCCCTGCTCCCACGAGTTACGCAATGCTAAACTCGGAAGCTGGGTCTATAAAACTTTGCGTTTCACAAACTTATGGTTAAGTTTATGTTGTATTTCTATTGGTGATTCTGATGGCCATCGCAAACTAACCTGTCAAAACCTGATGAGTATGAAAAAAATTTCTTTTTTAATTATGCTGCTGGTTTTAAGTGCATGCACCAAAAAGAGCACACCCGTTCCCGTTCCCGACGCAACAGTTATATATCATTTTACCGGTAGCACCGCAGCTTCTTACCAGTTAAGATATTCCGGTTCGGATGGCAACCCGGTTAGTACTACATTCACGGGAACCACCTGGTCAAAAACCATTACTGCTAATAAGGCCAGCGGATTTACCTATGCCGTATTTTTCATATCGCTTACCTCGCCTGCTACGGTTATTACGGGCAGTGCGGATATCTCGGTTAATGGTAAAATATCAAGCCAGGTACCCCTTACTTTTAATTCGGGCAATGGCTCTACCGACCTTACTTTTTCCGCCGGAGTATTTAAATAAGGCACAGCCGCTTGATTTATCGTCAAATATACACCTCGCCCTCCATGACGATTACGGACGACCCGCTAACCCAAATACCGTCATCAACAACTTTAACGTTA
>DATHLW010000617.1:0-2492 GCA_035487675.1 Mucilaginibacter sp.
CAAGCCACTAGTGCCCGTAATTTGCTAATATTGCCTAAAAATCCATAGTTTAGGGTTTCAATTTACGGTATGGCGCTTGCGATATTTCTGGCAGTAGTTATAATAATGGTGATCATCAGTGCACGCAACCTTAAGCGCAAACCTGTTTTCATCTGCAAAGGTGATTGCTTTTTCTCAGAGACATTAAATGAAAAACGGGATATATGGATCTATCTCCCTAAAATGGAAGACGACCCCGATCTGAATAAACAACAATACCCGGTAGTTTACCTGTTTGATGCCGAAGAGCAGTATGCAGGCTTTCGGGAACTTATACAACAGGAAAAAGCCGATGGCAGCAAAGTATTCCGGGATATGATCATTGTAGGTATCCGCAATACCAACCGCAACCGCGACCTCACGCCTACTCATTCAGTACTTGACGCGAAAGGCAAAAAAACGAGAGGTTTTAAACCCTCAGGCGGTGGTGATCAATTTATCGCCTTTATTGAAGATGAACTGATACCTTATATTGAAGGGAGATACCCTGTATCATCCGAGCGTATCCTGATGGGGCACTCATTAGGGGGGCTGACAACTATTAATATCCTTCTGCACCATCCCGAAATGTTCAGCGGTTACATTGCCAGCGACCCGAGTATGTGGTGGGATGATAAATTCATGTTAACAGAGGCCCGCGAGATATTAAGTAAAGAACGGTTTGAAGGGAAATCACTCTATTTCAGTATCGCCAACACTACCCCCCCATTTACAGATATTGAGCACATCCACAACGACACTTCTGCCAAAACAAACCACATCCGCAGCATTTTTGAACTGGGCGATATCCTGCAGCAAAATCCCGGTAACGGTTTGCATTTCAGCTACAAGTTTTACGACCAGGATGATCACGATTCCGTAGCCATGAAGACGGCTTATGACGGCATGCAGCTTTTATTAAAACAGCCTGTCAGTTAGCTAAATATATCATCCGATATTCTTTTATTGACGCTCAAAAATCGATAACTTAGTTATTATAAACCTAACTGTCGATGAAAGTATTCTTCTCCCTGCTTTTGGTAGTAGTATTTACTGCTGCTCATGCCCAAACTGTCAAAACTAACTTGGTAGTTATAGGCAAAACGGATAGCGTCAGCTCCAAAATTCTGAAGGAGAAGCGGACCGTTTGGATATACTTGCCGGCAGACTACGATGCTAACGCAAAAACGCGTTATCCGGTAATCTATCTGCTGGATGCCGACTGGAATTTTGCCGCGTTCAGTGGCATGGTGCACGAATTGAGCGAAGTAATAGGCAATACAGTGGTACCGCCGGTGATCATCGTATCCATACCTAATACTGATCGGACACGAGACCTGACTCCGACAAAATCCGACCTCGGGCCGGAGGGTAAAAAAGTGCCTGATTTTGGGACATCGGGCGGAGGAGAGAATTTTACCTCATTTATCAAAACAGAGCTGATGCCGCATATTGATTCGGCCTACCGTACCGCACCTTACAAAATGCTGATAGGTCACTCCTTTGGTGGTTTAACTGCTATGAATATCATCATCAATCACACCGAGATGTTCAACTCTTATGTGGTGATTGACCCAAGCATGTGGTGGGATAAAAGGAAAT
The DNA here is from genome assembly GCA_035487675.1 of Mucilaginibacter sp. Taxonomy (GTDB): domain Bacteria; phylum Bacteroidota; class Bacteroidia; order Sphingobacteriales; family Sphingobacteriaceae; genus Mucilaginibacter. The sequence continues at coordinate 1,621 of DATHLW010000617.1, forward strand.
TGCTCAACCAGGCAAGAGATGTATTCAAACAGAAAAACTTTACGGGAAAATCCATGTTCCTGGTAATAGCCAATACCATGCCCGATGGTATGGATACCACACGAGTGCAAAAAGATACTTCAGGCATTACCAGCCATATCCGCTCGATACTGGAACTCAAGAACATATTACAGCACAATCCGCAAAACGGCCTCAACTGGACCTATAAATATTATAATACCGATAGTCATGGCACTGTTCCGTTAATAGGCGAATACGATGCTATGCACTTTATATTTGGCTTTTATAATTTCCCTACGAGTTTCCAAACAACTGCAATGGACAGTCGTTCCAAAGTCGACGTTGCGGCAATGATCGGTACGCACTATGAAGATGTATCCAAACATATGGGTTACCAAATATTGCCGCCTGAAGATATGATCAATCAGCTGGGGTATTATTTTTTACAATCCAACAGGCCCGACCGCTCTTATGCGATGTTTGATTTGAATATTAAAAACTACCCCGATAGCCAAAATGTATACGACAGTATGGGCGACTATTACGATAACCAGAAAAACAAGGCAAAGGCCATTGAATATTATACAAAAGCGCTAAAGATCAAAGATAACCCGGATACGAAAAAGAAATTGGATAAATTGCAGACAGACAAATAGACATCTGCAAATGGAACCAACAGAAGATCCGCTTAATTATAGATTTGGAATTTTTTATTTTAACAGGAATGATATCCGCACAGTTGTTCCTAAACGAACAAAAGCGTTTGGCTGGACGCTAAATTTTGCAAAATGGAAAAGCTATGCGTTTGTGACATTAATAATAGGAAGTGTTGTGTTGTCTATTTTATTGTCAAAATAGCATCCCCCTTATAT
>DATHLW010000618.1:0-5335 GCA_035487675.1 Mucilaginibacter sp.
AATATAATTACCCTCGGCTTGTGCCTGATAAATACCTGACCCGCGCTGACGGGTTTTTAGATAAATCTTCAGCCTATATCGTAGCTGTAATATTGATGTATTATACCGTTAAGTACATACGCCGCAATTATGATTACGAAAGGCAGCAGGTAGAAGAAAAACGAAAAGATATAGAAAGCCAGCACCAATACATACTGGCGCAGAACGAGCAGTTGGAATACCTGAACTCCGAAAAGAACAAGCTGATGTCGATCATCGCGCACGATCTTCGCGGACCGCTGAGCAATATCCAGAACTACCTGGAACTGGTGAGCGAATACGGGCTGGATAAAGAGGAACGCGAGGTGGTAGAGAGCGATCTGCTGCGCGTAACGCAAAGCACACTCAACATGCTGTCGAAGCTCCTGATATGGTCCAAATCGCAAATGGATGGTGTGGTAGTAAAGCTGAGCGACCTGAACCTGAACGAGACCCTGAAAAACACGCTGGAAATGGAGCGCATTATGGCGATGAAAAAAGAGATCGGCCTAACTTATGAGATCGACCCGGCCATCAGCGTAGTAGCCGATAGCGATATGCTGCAGCTGGTGGTGCGCAACCTGGTAAGCAATGCCATAAAATTTACTCCGGCAGGCGGCAGGGTTGATGTAAGCACCAAATGCATCAACAATGAGTGTCGCATCAGTATTGCGGATAACGGCCGCGGCATCCCTTATGAGCAGCAGGCTGATATGTTCTCGCTCAAGGCACGCCCCACCTTCGGCACAGCTAATGAAAAGGGCGTAGGGCTTGGTTTGATCCTGTGCAAGGAGTTTACCGATCAGCAAGGCGGCCGCATCGGCTTTGAAAGTATACCGGGGCATGGGTCGACTTTCTTTGTGTTTATGCCGGTGGGGTAGTCTACTATCGGATCGTCATTGCGATTCGCCCAAAGGCGGAGTGGCAATCTCTATGCTATACGGAGCGAATAGTAAGGTGTACAACCTGCATGGCTGACCTGCCTACGTAGAGATTGCTTCGTTCCTCGCAAGGACGGTTAAATTATTTGCCGTTAATCTGGATTTATAATCCCAAACCAAAAACACTGATTATCAAAAACTTATTAATAGATTTAAGCTACTTAAATGGGTAACATTTTTATCTCACCTTAAATCTTAAAAATCATGAAGGGTATAGCAATTGTATTTGCCATTGCAGTAATGACCCTGCAATCATTTGCTCAGAAGCCTGATAGTGTTTATCTATGCATGGGCCCACGATCTAAAGTTTATCATAAAACTCAATATTGCCGGGGACTTAATCATTGCAGTACTGATCTTAAGAAAGTTTCCTTAGATGATGCGATCAATAGATATCACCGAAGATTGTGTGGTTTTGAGAAATGACAGGCAGCCCCCATCCCTACTAAAAATTATACCCCATTCCGAATTTCACCCCACTTTCATCCAGCTCGTGGTTCCAGGAGCTATTGAATATGACGGGTATCCAGTGCAATCGCCAGAACGGGTTGACCGAAAACACAAAGTGCCCTGCATTAACCTTTGCCCCAAAACCCGCCTCTAAACCCAAGCCCGATTGATCCGGCAGTACGTTGGCCTGGTTTTGACCGGTTTGCGCATCGGTTCCCAGACCTGCACCGGCAAAAAAGTATTTAAAAACAGTGTATTTAACTATGCACTGTACCAGCACCATATCCACATGCCCGTTGGGTACGTAATGGTTATCTATACCGCTGATGTTATCGCTACTGTATTCGTATTGCGCTTTCTCGCTCACAAAAAATACGCCCCCCTCAACCGATAGTCCTGCTACTATGCGGTGGTCGTAGGTGACGCCAAATAAGGTGCCGCTTTGTATGATAAAATGGCTGGTCACATTTTCGCCCACCCTGGCAGTGCCTGTGGTAGTGATAATGGTATGCGTAGGGGCAACAACAAATGATATAGTATTGCGTGACTGGCACCATGCACTAAAGCCAAGCAGTATAAAAATTACAGTTATAAGGTTTAATTTCATGGGGTTGTGCTGGTCAGGCACGTAAATGTAACTAAATTTTTAATAGTTGCATAAAAAAAGAACCCCGCATGTGCTCCATACGGGGTCGTTTGTATTGTTTAAATTATAGGTTTGTTCCTTGATAATCCAAACAACACTAATGATAAAACAACCGGAAAATGAGATGGTTTTAATATTTTTAATTTTTCAACCTTCAGTCCAGCGTAGCGTCGACAGAGTGGGCAAACCCAAAGGACAAGCCACCCTATCAATGTTTAATTTTTGATAGTGAATCTTCTGCCGCCAAATCAGCTGCCACTTTCAATTGGACTGCTTTTAAATAGGCCGTGTCTTGTTTTAATCCTTTTTCAACTTCCGCTATTGTTTTTACCTGGTCTTTTGGACCCGCGATTGAATTATTATATACAAAAATAGCAGCATTAGAGTCCATTGATCCCTTTTTTACCGAATCTAAAATAGCCCTGACCAGTTGAAAAGTTTTAGACGCATTTTTGTAACTATCGCTTTTGATCGCCTTTTGCAAGTGTTCGGTCCGAAGCTCGGCTGGTGATTTTTCCTTAACAGGTTCATTACTTTTTTGCTTGCACGCGAGTAAAGCAAGCGGTAGCAGGAGATAAAGTATCTTCTTCATTGCAGTAGGTTTTAAGTGAAGTTAAAGAAAATACGATAATAAAAGCCTCATTCATAGGCTTTTTATTTATCGTATTACGCTTTACCCCTCACCCGGCCTCCCCTGTTCCAGGGGAGGAGTTATTATAAAATTCTCTCCCTGCACTTAGGGAGAGATGTCAAGCGATAGCGATGACAGAGTGGGTAAAAACGCAGGACAAGCCCCCTCCTGTTTGCCCGCATTTATGATCCTGCACTAACAAAAACATCATAATTATAAATCATTTATTATCAAATACTTGAAACAAGTTAACGATAGTAGCGGTTGTTATTATTATGAGAAGTATAATATATATAATTGTAGTTATCCTCATTATAGGATGGCTACTTGGAGGCTTTGCCTTCCACATTGGCGGGGACGCTATACACATTATAATTGTGATTGCTGTTATCCTGCTTTTACTAAACATCTTCAACGGAGGATCCCGTCTTGACCGGGGCCGATGGTACTAAATGATGAGAGAAGTATTTACCACCTTATTGACGCCAAAAACGAAACGTCCCTGTAAGTAACTTCCTTACAGGGCAATTTGCACCGACCTCTGACTTCCGACTTCCGACTTCACTCCCCCTCTACATCATACTTCTTTTTCAGCTCAGCGATCAACGTATCCGCATGATTTAAAATATCAGTGGCAAAAGTAATTTTACGGTCAAAAAACCTTGAACGCACCAATTCTACATACTGGTTAAACACTACCTTGTCTGTACTAAGCAAGGGGGGATTTGTTTTGACAAATGAATCGATCTTTGCCCGGCGCAATTTGGTATCCTTTATTTGCGAAATATCATTAATGCGGGCGTTGTACTTAAAACTAAAAAGCTGCGCCCTGAATTTCCTTACCTCGATGTAAATGCCGTCGGTAAGGTTTTCAAACGTGCTAAGGTTCTGGCATAACTGTTCGTATTGCGCCAGTTTGCGATTAAGGGGCAGATTGGCAAAGTAACGCAGAGCCCCTGAGTTTTTCATTTCGAGCAGCGTTGCATTATGTGGTATAAATACCCGGTAGGCGCCGCCCCATAAACCAAACCAGTAAAGCTTACCCGTTGGCGCCTGTTTAGGATCGGCATCGGAGAGTAATTGCATCAGCGTGTCCACATTTGCATTGGCCTTTTTGGTATAATTTAAATAACTGTGCAACTCGGCCGTGTCTTCTTTCAAATCGGCAAACAGCGTTACTGCATACTCCTTTGCGCGCTGGTGCTCATTGATATGCTCGCGCAGGCTCTCGGCAAAAAAGCCCATAGTAACGGCTAAAAATATCATCAGGCCCTCAAGAATATATTCCTTAAAGCTTTTCTTTTCTACTTCGGGGTGGTGGTGGACTTCCATGTTAGAGATCAGTGATTAGTGATTAGCGATTAGTTGTGATTGGCTATTATTACATTTTTAATTCTTTTATTGTTATTTTGATTAGCTAATTTCATTGACTTCCGACTTCCAACTACCCCAACGGCAGCTTAACAATAAACTCCGAGCCTTCCCCCTCCTTACTGTTGATATCCAAAATGCCATTATGCCCTTTTACAAGGATGTCGTAGCTCAAACTCAACCCCAACCCTGTCCCCTCGCCTGTTGGCTTGGTGGTGAAGAAGGGTTGCAATATCTTTTCTTTTATCGCATCGGGTATGCCAACGCCGTTGTCTTTTACGCAGATGGCTATGTGCCCATTTGCTGATGATGTTGTTACCGTCACTTCAGGCTGATAACCATTCCCTGTTATTTTGGCTTTCTGATTCACAGCATAAAAGGCATTGTTGAACAGGTTCAACAGCACCCTCCCCATGTCCTGTGGTATCACGTTTACTTTGGGTAACTTCTCATCAAAATTGGTGATCAGTTCCGCATTAAAGCTTTTGTCCTTCGCCCTTAAACCATGATAAGATAGGCGCATGTATTCGTCAGCCAGCACATTCATATCGGCAGGTTCTTTTTTACCGGTGCTGCTTTGCGAGTGTTGCAGCATACCTTTTACTATACTGTCTGCGCGTTTGCCGTGGCGGCGTATCTTTTCCAGGTTTTGGGTAAGTTCATCAGCAATAGCAATCACATCTTCTTTATTGCCTTTTTCTTCTTCTTCTTTTAGTTCAGATAGCAGTTCGATACTCACTTCAGAAAAATTGTTCACAAAATTGAGCGGGTTCTGTATTTCATGAGCTATACCAGCCGTCAGTTCACCCAATGAGGCCATCTTTTCGGATTGGATGAGCTGGGTTTGGGTGTTTTTAAGATTAGAAAGAGTGCTTTCTAATATTTTATTGGCCTTGTGTTTTTGAAGATTGTTACGATAAAGAATTAATGCGATCACAAGGAAAACACCTGCTCCAACCAGCAGAACGTAGGTTCTGATCTTACTTTGAATTTGTATTTTCTCTTTTTCCAGTTCCTGCAACCGCAATTGCTCCCGGAAGGAAATATTCTGAAACTGGGCTAAATTCGCGATCCTAATTTTATTCAGTTTTTCTATTGTAATTAAGGCGAGCCCGACATATTTAAAGGCGCTGTCCTGTTGCTTTCTTAGTTTATAACTATTGTAAACGCTTTCATATGCCATGCCGAGACTAATTCGCTGACTTGTTGTGGAGCCCATGGCTTTTAATGCTTCCATTGATTTTATGGAAAAATACAGGCTTGAATCCTTTTGGCCTT
>DATHLW010000619.1:0-3772 GCA_035487675.1 Mucilaginibacter sp.
AACCTTACTGAGCGTAGGTTTATATTCACTTGTAGTGGATTTGACAATATCAACCTCTTCTTTTTCCGATGGATAATCGAGCCAAATATTGAGCATGAATCTATCGAGCTGTGCCTCAGGGAGCGGATATGTCCCTTCCTGCTCAATAGGATTTTGTGTTGCAAGGACAAAAAACGGCTCGCTCAACGTGTACGTCGTATTTGCCGCCGTTACTTTATGTTCCTGCATTGCTTCAAGCAGGGCAGCCTGTGTTTTAGGCGGGGTACGGTTTATTTCGTCTGCCAGGATGATGTTTGAGAAAACTGGCCCTGCAATAAACTTAAAGCTTCGGTCCTCGCCCAGTATTTCTGAGCCGATAATGTCAGATGGCATCAGGTCGGGCGTGAATTGGATGCGGTTAAAATCCAGGTCCAGCACCTGTGCCACAGTTTGCACTAATAACGTTTTTGCCAACCCGGGTACACCAACCAGTAAACAATGCCCGTTGCTGAAAATAGAGATCAATACCGCCTTGACCACCTCATCCTGTCCAATGATCACTTTTCGTATTTCGGAAAGAATATGCTTGTAGGTCTCCCTCAAAGCATCTGCTGCTTCAACGTCTGTGCGGTGCTGCATATATCGTCTTATGGTTTAATTTGTGCTGCCAGCGGAGTATTGGACCATCCTGTAAGCGCCGGACATGCTTTGTATTCAGGGTCGATCTTAATGAAAGTTTCCTTTCTTCTTTTCTCGAACCACTCGCTCACTGTCCTGTTGATCTTATCTGATAAAGCCACATCTTTAATTTTAGGAAAATCCTGCTTCAGGTTAGCTTTATGTGCGTCTGTTACTGATTTCAGATAAAGTATCTTATAGCTTTTTTTACTGGTTTGATCAGTAAAAAGCTGTGGTTTTGATATTGAGCCAACTTTCATGGTATCAGCAGTTAAAGCGATCTGAGGATCAAGTTTGTCGGTAGGTATATAAGTTGTGCGGGTCTCCACATTGTCTGCATTCAGCATCATACCACCGTTGTATTTGGTGTCTTTATCGTCCGAGTAAATAGATGCGGCTACAGAGAAAACAAATGTTTTACTTTTTTGAAGTTGGTCATACACACTATCTGCTTTTAGTTTAGCCCTGTCAATGCTGGGTTGGGTAATGGCGGGCATGATCAGTATATGCCGTACATGAACCTGCTCCCCGCGGCGTTCTATCACTTGTAAAAAGTGAAAGCCGTAGTCAGTTTCAAATACAGGTGATATTTCTCCCGCCTTAAGTTTAAATGCCCAGGCGGCAAATTCTTTTACAAAAGTGGTGCGGTCGGCAAAACCAAGGTCGCCGCCATCAGGGGCCGAGCCTGTATCCTGTGAGTATAAACGGGCGAGTACGCCAAAGTCTTCCCCCTTTTTGACGCGGTCCAAAAGCTCCTGGGCTTTTTCTTTATAAGCTTGTTTCTCTTCTTTGGTTAGTTTGGGGGCAATTTGGATCACACCAACTTCAACTTCTTTGTTGTATGTTGGGAGACTGTCTTTAGGTATCTTATTAAAGTATTTTTCTACGTCAAATGGAGTTACGCTGATCTTCTCGGTTATTTTATTCCGCATCTTGCTTGCGACCATATTCTCTTTAATATCAGGGCGCAATTCATCTTTATACTGTATGGTCGACCTGCCTAAAAATTGCTCCAGCCTTTCCTGTCCGCCTGCCCTGGCTACCATACCGCGCATCCTGCGGTCAAGCTCATTGTCCACCTCATCGTCTTTTACGGTAACACTATCGATCACTGCCTGCTGGGCAAGCAATTTCTGGGTCATCTGGTTGCGTAATATAATGCATTTAATAGATGCATCAGGAGGGTTGCCACTAGCCAGGTAGTTGGCGTATTGCAGCTCTATATCCGATTGCAAAATGATACTGCTACCCACTACACCTGCAATTTTATCCAGTGTTTTTTTAGGGCCCGAAGGAATTTCTGCTTTGGCTGGTTGCGCTGCTTTTTTGGAAGTATCAGCAGGTGTTTGAGCAAAAGAAATAGAAATTGTTAAAATAGTAAGTAAAATGGCTGTCCCGAACTTTCTCATTTATATTATATGCTGCAAAATATGCAAAGGTGCAAATTTATAAGTAATCTGTTTATTAATATTTTGTGCGAATATGCTGATAAACGCTCAAACAATTAGCTATTTTTGGTTAAAAATTGTTAAAAGTGAAAGTTGAAGACCGCCAGGCACTCCGTTTTATACTCGAGGATGATATTTACCTGCTCAATGAAGATAAGTTAAAGTACAATAAATCCGACGATCCTCAGTTACCTGTTCCCCAGTCTGAAATAGAAACGCCTAAGCCGGTTTTTAATTATCTGGGTGCTAATAAAAAGAGCTTCCTGGTATTAACCAATTATGCTGATCATGATTTTATAGCTGACGACCATCTGACCGCCCTTGAAAGTGTACTCGGCCGAAAGAGCCATGGCAGGGAAGATGTGGCCATACTGAATACGGCAAAAAATACTTCAGAATATTTAGCAATTATCTCTCATTTTAAACCCCAAACATTATTAATTCTCGGACAAGAGTCCGTGCCTGCAGGAATGGATCAGCTTACATTTAACCAGGTGGAAAAGCGTGATAGCCTGACTGTATTGTATACCTTCAGCTTTGATGACATGATGACCAATACAGATAATAAGAAGGCCTTTTGGGAGCAGGTAAAAAGTTTATAATTTATGCCTTTAAAATTAGTTTTTGCTACTAATAACCGTCACAAGCTGGAGGAAGTAGCGCATAAAATAGGCGATAACTTTCAGTTATTGACGCTGGAAGATATCGGTTGCACAGAAGATATAGAGGAAACAGGCGCAACCTTTGAAGAAAATGCCACAATAAAAAGCAGGTATGTGTATGATAAATACCATCTGAATTGTTTTGGTGACGACAGCGGGCTGATAGTAGACGCATTAAACGGCGAACCCGGTGTTTATTCCGCACGCTATGCCGGCGAACATGGTAATCATCCCGCCAATATCAAAAAGGTATTAGAGAAACTGGATGGAGCAGAAAACCGAAGGGCACGTTTTATTACAGTGATCTCGCTGATATGGAATGGAGAGGAACATCTTTTTGAGGGTATAGTGGAGGGCACTATCCGTCACCAAACAACAGGAATAGGTGGCTTTGGTTATGATCCCATCTTTCAACCGGATGGTCATAATATCACATTTGCCGAAATGAGCATGGAAGAAAAAAACAAGATCAGCCATCGTGCCAGGGCTATGGAAAAACTGATCTTGTTTTTGAATAGCGTTCAATGAATATTCTCGTGATGTAATAAAAATATGAGTAGCATTTACGCTTAGTTCTGCCCGTCATATTCGCGCCAGTTGGCGAAATTGCTATATTCAATAAAAATTAAATTTGAAAAAATGGTTAAATCAAAAAAACTACTAAAAATGCGATATCTTGTTATATTAACATTGATTTGTACGTTAGGTTGTCAGAGTTCGAAATCGCAGTCAGTGCCTTCAAATATTCATTCGGAAATAAAAAAAGAGGATATGATGAAATTAACCAAGATCGTCGACTCGTTTTTTGATAAATATAAAAATGGAGGTGTGTCAGATGCAGTTGACTACATTTTTGCCACAAATACGTTTGCATCCCAAAATAGTGAATTGCCAAATATTAAAAAGGTATTGAAAAATAGACTCGACTCCTTGCGCCAAAATATTGGCCGTTACACAGGGAGAGATTTAATTACGGAGAAAAGTACCACGGATAACTTTGTATTA
>DATHLW010000620.1:0-9691 GCA_035487675.1 Mucilaginibacter sp.
CTGAGCGCATTCATCCCAAACCGGCCCATTGCAAAAGGATGCTTTGGAAAATGAAGCGGACCCAATGCATCAGGGGCAATTGCAGGCCAATTGTTTACAACAGGCTGGATGAGATCAATATACGCCTGCCTGTCAACTCCAAACTGATTAGCGGTATCCTGGATAGAGTTCTTTAGAAATGCAGCGCTACCATCATCAAATGGGTGTGCTGCGGCAATGTCGGTATAAATATATTCCAATCCGTGTTCTGCAAGCGGCAGTGTTGTCAAAAAAGGCGAGGACACTGCCAGTGGATGAATAGCAGAACAGACATCGTGAAGATAGCCGGCAAGAGTTAGTTCTGCCGAACGCATCCCCCCGCCTATCGTATCTTTGCCTTCAATCAATAAAACCGAAAGCCCGTTTTGCTGCATCAGTATAGCTGCTGCAAGCCCATTCGGACCCGAGCCAACTACCACTGCATCGTATTCCTGCTTTTCAGGCTTCATTCATGGCTTGGACGTTAGAAATCGGAATATTCTGCAGGGTGAACAAAAATGATATCCGCCTTTGATACGTTATGCTGATATTCAGGTTTGGCAACTAATGTTTTCCATTCAGGATCGTTAGAAAAAGTATCCCAATGCTTGTCCCTGTCAGCCTTATTTTCAAACGTGGTCATATACATCAGGTTGGGCATGTGGCTGCCTGCTAACACCTCAGCATAGAATACCGCATTAAATTTAAGCCGGTTGAATAGCACTGTTTCACCGCCGTCATTAAACATCTTTACCTTGTTGATGTTTAATTTTTCTGTCGAACTTTCATAGCTGCGCAACTCATAAACTCGTTCGGCTTTATTAGCCGTCAGTTGCGGCACAGTGGATACCGGCCATTTTGGAAATGCCTTCAATACAATAGTTTCCACGCGTGTATAGGGTTGCTCATTATAAGCAGCATCCAGGTAATCTTTACCTGCGTCCAGGTATTGCTGATCGTTCATAAGGGCTTGATCTGTTTTTTCAATCTGATCAAGGTTTTTGAACGTAATCAAAACATAAACACGTTTATCCGTATCCTGTTCCAAAGTTTTAAAGACCCCTACATTACCCAGGCCTTTCCGGTGCAAAGCTGGCAGGTAAGCATCCTTCAGATATTTATCCAGTCTGTCTTGCTGAGTTTGAGTTTTTACATGATATACTTTCAGTTCATAATACTGCTGTGGCGGTGTTGCATTCGCTTTTAGAAATATACCCTGTACTACGAGAATTACCCCTAATAGTAGTGTTTTGATTGTTCTATTCATTGATTTAGTTTTTTGCTTTAGTTTGCCATTTATTCTCAAGAACCTTCATAAAATAACCGCCAACCACACTCCTTGCCTGGAAACCTACCATTTTGCCGTCCGTTGTTTCATGCCAATCACTTAAAGGTACTTTGGTTGATGTCTCGGTAGCATATTTGTAAATGGGGTCAGTCAGCGCCTTAAAGCTTGCTGGATTATTGGCCAAAGCTGCTGTCCACATGATCCAGTCTGATTTGGTGTAAGTCTTCCTGCTATCCAAAGGTAAGCCGAATTTATTCTGTTTGGTTAGGTAATAGGTAACCTCTTTGTTATAAACACTCTGAGGAAATAAATGCAAACCAAGCACTTTATCCCAAACCAGGTTATACTTCTGGCTCCAGGTATCTTTTGCGCCAAACACCAGCGAATAATGATCACCCGCATCTGCAATTTTAATCCAGTTTTTCGCCATATCATCTGCTGTTTTACGGTATTTTTCAGCGACTTCTTTTTCTCCTAATTGTTCAGCCATACGTGCATAACATGCAATACCAACGATTGCCTTTATGGACAGATTGGCATTGTGGGCCAAATGCCCGGCAAAATCATCCGTACATAATTGATTCTCCGGATCAAAGCCTGCCTTTACCAAATAATTGGCCCATATAGTTAATGTTTCCCAATGCTTTTTTGCAAAGGCAGGATTATTCTCTGATTTCACAATAGCTTCGGTCAGGATGATCATATTACCGGACTCTTCCACAGGCATAGCTTCACCATAGGTTTGGCCATTAGCTAATGGGTAAGTACCCAGATCGTGCGCAGCAAAATCATTTTTAAACTTACCACTCTCGCTGTAATAGAATATCCCGTTTAGCATACCTTCTAAAAACTTTGGCGCATAAGCTAAATAAAGTGGCGCTGAAGGATAAGTTACGTCAACTGTATTGATAGACCCATTGCTAAAGTTCTCTTTTGATAAGAACAGGATGTCGCCCTGCGGACTTTTAACCAGGGCATGCGCTGCGATACTCTGGCGGTAAGCCAAAGCACATAATTTGGCATAATGCTCACCACCTGCCTTCAGTGCATCCTGGTAGATTGAATGATCTAATGACGCACATTTTTGCATAACAGACTGATACTCGATTGCAGCGGTATTCAGTTCATGCTCTATTGTTACACCGTTGTTTTTCCACCAGGGCTTTAATTCTGTGCCGAAATATTCTACTGCATACAGATCATCATAACCGATCTCAACAAATTTTTCTGTATAAGCGGCACCTACATTGCCGAACGGAATGATCGTATTCAAAGACAATTCATGTCCTTTTATCGCTTCAGAGCCTTTCTGAATATTAGATTGGAACGGATTACCAATTTCCTTTTCGCTGGTAATATATTGCGAAGCATTAACTGATTTTGGTACCGCAACATACATATAGCCCCAGTCGATGCGCAGATCATCGCCCTTCTTTTTCAATACCGGTTGCTTTACCGAACCTGCTTTTAAGATGGATAGTTTGCTGTCATCAGCCGATTCAGCTGCTACTTCCTGATCAGGCTTATTTACCGCTATTGTAGTCGATGCGCCGAAGAATACTTTCACATTGTGTGATTTACCATCATTCGATCGAACTTTATAAGTGATATAAGAAACCGGCCTTGTAAATACATTCAAGTCCGTCAGCAATAATGGCGAAGTAAAGGTTACTGCCAGGTCAGTCTTACCACATTTGAATGTGTAATTAGTTTGAGTAGCAGTTACTTCGACGCTGGTTTGTATTGCCTGCTTTATAGATTCATTTGCTTTTTGTTTGACCAACTCAAGCAAACCTGCGTCCAGCCAGGCACCGCCCGCAGTATTTGCACAATAGATAGCAAGTATATTAGTCCCTTTTTTTAACAAGTTTTTTATTGGGATCATCTCAAAATCACTTGTCCAGCCTATACGCGCGAAAACTCGTTCTCCATTTAAAAAAACTTGCACATTATCGTCATGATGAAGCTTCAGAAAAAGCTTGTCCACGTTGGTGTTATCAATTGTAAAAACTCTGCGCATCCACAGGTTTTTGCTTGTCCATAGTGTTTTAGCTTGTGACTGATCATCAGTAAATGGCGCCTGACCTTTTTTCCAGCCCTCATCATTAAACTGCTCCGATTGCCATCCTTCATCAGGCTGTGTTTCCGTGTATTTGCAATCATAAACTGATTCATCTGCCGCAGGTAAAATAGTCTTGTAAAACTTTGGTTCTTTACCCATAAAACGGTAAGTATCGCCATCAACCTTAAGATAGCCAAGTAATGATTGGTCTTTACCCGTCCAATGTTTTGTAGGCGATGAATTCAGACTATCTGTGAATGACCAGATACTGAAATAGGTATTATGGGTAATCAACGGATAAGCCGGTGCCTTCTGCATTTGCGCGCGAGCAGAACTGTACAGAAAAACAACAAAAGACAGTAAAAGCGCTTTTTTCATAGTAGTAAGAAGTAATGCTTTTAGGTTATGTATAACAAATATAGTTCAAAAAAATGTTTGATAAACAGTTATAGAAGATCGCCCACTAATCGCCTGAAAATCAATAACTATTTAATAAAAAAGGTTGTCCATTGCGGGGACAACCTTTCATTTCGTTTTGTTTTAAGTATTATAACTCGCGCACCCAGATGTTGCGATAGCTTAGTGGTTCGCTCTTATCGCCGTGTGCCTGTAATTTTATTGATGAAGGTCCATGAGCTTTGTATACTGGTTTTCCGATATATAATGTTGGCCCTTTCAGCTCAAAGTTGTTTTCAACCAAAACACCGTTGAAGAAAACAGTTGCATGTGCCGGAGTTTTCAATGAACCATCTTCGTTAAACACAGGCGCATTCCAGATCACATCATAAGTTTGCCACTCACCTGGCTTTCTGCCGGGGTTTGCCAGCGGGATAGCCTGTTTGTACAAACTGCCTGCCATACCGTTTACATAAGTCTTATTGTTGTAGGAGTCCAGCACCTGCAATTCGTAACCAGCATCGCCTTTTCCTATGGAGGCTAAGAAGATACCGCTGTTACCTCTTGCCTGCCCGCTGCCGGTGATATTAGCAGGCACGCGCCATTCAATATGTAACTGGTAACTGTTGAACTTACGTTTGGTTTCAATGTTACCGTAATTTTTGTTGACAGTAATAATACCATCGGCAACATCCCATTTGGCGGGAGAACCGTCACTGTTCTGAACCCATTCATCCAGATTTTTGCCGTCAAACAAAATGATCGCATCAGACGGCGCATCTCTGAAAGTGGCGCCAGGAGTAACCATTTTAGGTATAGGTTCCCAGGTTTCAGTATCCTCGGGTTTTGCCTGTTGCGCAAGTGCCATAACAGAGCTTGCTGCTAAAAACGCGGTTAATATGATCGTTTTTTTCATCTTTAATTAATTTGGTTGAACAATTGGTTTTATATGTTTAGCGTATTTTTCATATAGTTGCAGCTTTCCGTGATGCTCACGAAAGGATCAATATTGGTGAAGTTTTCCTGCTCCATCATAAAATGTTTCACACCAGCAAGCCTCGCTTTAGGAATAATGGTTTTAAAATCAATACTTCCCTTGCCTATTTCGGTATTAAGATCAGTTTTCGTTTTATCCCTGTCCTTTACGTGAACAAATGCAAAACGTCCGGGATGCTTTGTAAATATCTCTACAGGATTCTGTCCGGCACGTACTACCCAGAAAATATCCATTTCCATGTGTACTAGTTTAGGATCAGTTTCCTTTAATATTGTATCATAAAAAGTAGCGCCTCCACCCAATGGTTTCCATTCAAAATTGTGATTGTGGTAACCTAACTTTAAACCAGATGCCTTACATAAATCCGCCGCTTTGTTCATTTTCGCAGCAACTGCTTTACATTCATCAACAGTTTTGATAAACTCACCGTTTAATGAAGGGATAATCACAAAGCTCTGACCGATGGTATTCGCCACGTCAATATAACGTTTCAGCTCGTCGGTATCACCTTTTCCAAAAAAAGAATCGATACCATAATGGCCGCTTGGCGAGCTCAGGCCATTATCTTTTAAAAGCTTTGCGAAATCTTTTGATTGCAATCCCCAGTAACCAGTTTTTGCGTCGTAGCCGAAGGTTTCTACTTCTTTGTACCCGGCCTTAGCAACTTTGCCAATTACGCCTTTTACATCCTTGGGCAATTGATCGCGCAACGAATATAATTGCAATCCCGGCTTGTGTATAGTTACAGCTTTCAACAGTTGCGGTGCCATTAACACGCCCGCTGTTGCTAATCCTGCCTGCGCTAAAAATGATCTTCTTGTAGTCATGGTTTATTTATTGTTTTGTTTAGATAGATTTAATTTTCAACGGATCACACATCACATAGCTGGATGGCCTGGCGCAGCGAAGCAATTTTATCTGCACGCTTAGGCACAAACTCCTGGCCCACATACCCTTTAAAACTGGTCGCCACTATAGCCTTCATTACTGCAGGATAAAATAGTTCCTGGGTATCGTCGATCTCATGCCGGCCGGGTATACCACCGGTATGGAAGTGGGCAATATATTGATGATAGTCGGTTATATTCCTAATGATGTCCCCTTCCATAATCTGCATATGATAAATATCAAACAACAGCTTAAAGTTTTCGGAGTTCAATCGTTTTGCAACTTCAACGCCCCATTCAACACGGTTACAATGGTAGTCTTTATGATCGATCTTGCTATTGAGCAATTCCATGCACAATACTACTTTGTGTTTTTCGGCTAAAGCCACTAAGGGTTTAAGGCCTTCCACACAATTAGCCCACCCTTCTTCATCGCTTTTTCCTCTTTTGCTTCCGCTAAAGCAGATCAGGTTGGTGTAACCATTTTTGGCTACCAACGGGATCATTTCTGAATAATTTTTCTGCAGTGTTGCATGAAATTGTTTATCACCAAAACCATCAGTCAGATTGATCTCGGCGCCATTACACATAGGCGAATGCATGCCATGCTTTTGTAAAGTAGGCCAGTCTTTAGGCCCACAAAGGTCTATTCCTTTGATGCCGATTTCTTTTGACACTGCGCAAAGCTGATCGAGTGTTAATTCGCTGTAGCACCATGGACTTACCGAATGGTTGATATTCCCTTTTAGTGGCATGAATCCTGATTCATTATCTGCAGGTGAGGTGAACGATGATATCATTCCGGATGCGGTTATTGCTGCCGTGCCCGCAAGTAGGTTCTTGATGGCCGAGCGGCGATTTTGTTGGTTACCCATGGTTTATGATCAGTTATATTTCAACATTAGGTGAGGGTTCTTCAATATCCAAACCCGGCTTCATTTCTGTGCGGTTTTTATCAGTGAAAAGCAACATGAATAATATTAATACTACTGCCGCTATCCCTCCAGGTACTAACCAGATAGATTGCCAGTTATGTGAAGTCGGAGATGTTTGCCAATGACCAACTACTGACCCTGCAATAGAAAAACCAATCAGCATTCCGACACCATAGGTTGCCAAAGTAATGAACCCCTGTGCTGCGCTTTTAAAGCGATCGCCAGCCAGCCTGTCAGTATAGATATAGCCTATCACAAAAAAGAAGTCATAGCAAACGCCGTGCAATACTATGCCGGCGATCAGCATCCAATAATTTGCACCGATGTCGCCGTAAGCAAAACACACATAACGCAAAGCCCAGGCCAGCATACCAAGCCCAAGCATTTTCTTAACTCCAAGGCGTACAAATAATAATGGCATTAAAAGCATGAAACCTAATTCGGAAAACTGCCCCAAAGATTGAACCGCTGCCGCAGATTTCATTCCTACTTCATTTAAGAAAGGATTGGTAAAATTATAATAAAATGCGAGGGGAATACATATAGCGATCGAGGCTATAAAGAATACTAGGTACGATCTGTTCTTTAATAGACCTATTGAATCAAGCCCTATGATGTCGCCAAATGTTGTTTTCTTACCTTTTTTAGCAGGCGGTGTATCAGGCAGCGTAAAGCTTAATAAGCCAAGTGCCAGTGAAGCTACCGATGCCATTAAAAATGTTGAGGCCAACTCACCCTTTTGCTCCCATTGCAGCCATCCGATGATCAATCCTCCTGCGATCCATCCTCCTGTCCCAAAAACCCGTATCCAAGGGAATTCTTTGCTCGGATTGGCCATTTGTTTAAAGGAAACCGAATTAACAAGCGCCAAAGTGGGCATATAAATGATCATATAAGCCAATATTCCTGGATAAAAACCAGCAAAATCAGGCGATTTGTATTCATAATACATCAATGCAGCGCCAATTAAATGCAAAACACCCAATATTTTTTGTGCAGAGAAATATTTGTCGGCGATAAGGCCAATGATGAACGGAGCAATGATGGCGCCAAACGACTGTGTTGCATAGGCCGTTGAGCTTTGAACATCCGTTGAATGAAGGGTTTTTGTCAGATATGTCCCCATTGTAACAAACCATGCCCCCCAGATAAAAAACTCAAGGAACATCATGGTAGATAGTTTAACCCGGATACCTGTGGTCATGGTTTGTTTGATTAGATAAATAAAATCAGAGAACTCTTATTTTTTCAAGGACAAAATATAGTTAACCATTGATTTGGCATCATCTACAGAAATTGTTGGATGCGGAGCCATCGGAACAGTACCCCAGTGACCACTGCCACCTTTGATAATCTTGCTAGCCAGGGTGTCAACATCTGCTGAAGTGTATTTATTAGCCACATCTGCAAAGGCAGGGCCAATCAGCTTTTCCTTCTCTTTATGACAGGTGCCACAATCTGCTTTAGCGATCAGTTGTGCGCCTGCTGCTGAAGGTGTTCCGCCTGCCTTTTCTGTGCCGTTATGACTTGCCGCTGTATCCTGGGCCGCATCAGAGCTAGTTGCAGTGGCAGTTTTATTAGCTGTATTTGTGCTATCGGCCGATCCGCTGGATGATTTACCGCCGCCGCAAGCTGCGATTACAAGGCTTAAGCCCAGAACGATGAATGTCTTTTTCATTTTAGAGTGTATTAAAGCTTGATCAATTATTAATTAAGCGCAATTTATAAATTTTTTAGACTGCTGCCTGTTGCAATGGCTGAGTTTTGTTTCTTGTCCTCATGTATATTACCAGACCGGCAAAAGCCGCTATCAAAACCAATGGAATAACCAGTGTGGCCTGTAATATTTTTTGCCCTGCAAAACTGCTATCACCGTTGGCTTCTTTTACAATAGTATCATAATGCTTTCCCATAATAATCAGATAGAGAGAAACCGCAAACATTCCTGCGCCCCCCATCAGATTGAGGCCCAATGCCCCTGTTTTGGGTATGTTGGTATTGACGAAACCGAGCATGGTTGGCCAGAAATAGCAAACGCCCATACCAAATATAATTGCGGCCGCATATATAGCCGGCCCTGTAACCGTACTCAGCATATAAATGCCTGTTGCAGCTAAAATAGTCGATATCAATAGCAGAACCTCAGGAGGGACTAGCTTCAGAACAGGTTTGGCAAATCCACGCCCGATAACCATCACGCCAGTATCAAGGGTTAATATAAGTATAGCATTGTCCGTAACATTTTTCAGCAATACATCAATCCACTGGCCCGTAAATAGTTCCGTTATGGCGGTGCCGAACATGCAGATGAACATAAAAAGAAATAATGGATTCAACAAGGCCCGGTACATGCCTGCAGTCGAAACGCCCGATGAAACCCGTTCTGTAACAGGAAAATCGAGCTTTGAAAATAGGTAGCCATAAATTACTGTAGGTATCAACATAATGCCTACTTCAATTTGCCAGATTAATTTGTCAGCGAAGTGCCCCTTCAGAATATTATCAAAAAGCAAAACTATCAACGTTCCTATTACTATTCCCCCCGGGAACCATAAATGGAAATGATTAAGTTTTGTCGTTTTAGTTTCGGGATATAATGTAGTTACTAAAGGATTGCATGCAGCTTCAACCGTTCCGTTAGCGAGCCCTATCAATAGAGTTGAGACGTAAAGTGTCCAAAAACCAGTTGAAAAGATGGTAAGTAAGATGCCGGCAAGGTGAAATATAAATGCCATAACAAGTAATCTTTTCATACCGATTATGTCCACTATAATACCGCCAATTACAACCGCAATTGGAAATCCATAAAAAGCCGTTGCTGTAATAGACCCAAGCGCGCCTTTGTCCAAATGAAATTCTGTTCCGAATCTGTTAAGGAGACCGGCACGTATGCCAAATGATAATGAGGTAACTAAAAGGGACAAGCAACTTGCCCGGAAGAGTTGGGTGCGATTTATAGTCTGCATGAATTATGTTTTAGGGTTTAATTGGTTCTTTATTGGTTTATCAGGGTTACTTTCTCACTCTAATCCCAGCAACCTGCGATTAAATGCTTCGTCTGATCCGGAGGCAGCAAAATCATCAAATGCTTTTTCCGTTACCCTTATA
>DATHLW010000621.1:0-5188 GCA_035487675.1 Mucilaginibacter sp.
TGATGAGGAACTGAAAAAAGAGATCAGGGAGATGGTTAACATTCAACTCGAAGATAATACCAAGGCCCGCGAGATCAATAGCCACAACAACAACAAATACCGCAAAACACGTAACGATGTTCCTTGCCGGGCACAAATAGATATTTTTAATTACCTGAAATACAAAAATTAATACTTTTTAAATTGAGATACGCTGCTATAGATATTGGTTCAAACGCTGTGAGATTGCTTATAGCTGATATTATTGAAAATAACGGGTCGGTTTCTTTCAAGAAAAACACCCTAGTTAGAGTGCCGCTGCGTTTAGGGGATGATGCTTTTTTACAACAATTTATTTCTGAAAGGAAAGCTGCTGACCTGGTGAAAACAATGAGCGCCTTCCGCAACCTGATGGACGTTTATAAAGTGACCGATTATACAGCTTTTGCGACGTCAGCTATGCGTGAGGCAAAAAACGGCCCCGATATAGTAAGGACCATCAAAGAGCAGGCTGATATCGACCTTGAAATAATTACCGGGCAGAAGGAAGCGAAAATTATTTACACCAACCATTCTGAACAAAGCATAGACAAGAGCAAAAACTATCTTTATATTGATGTTGGTGGTGGCAGTACAGAATTGTCATTATTCTCTGAAGGTAAATTATTGGCATCCAGGTCATTTAATATAGGCACGATACGCATACTGGATAACCAGGATAAAGAAGAAACCTGGAACGAAATGCGTGATTTTATACGCGATCATACAAAACAGTTTAAAAGTGTGAACGGTATCGGTACCGGTGGAAATATCAATAAACTATATCGTTTATCAGAAGAAAAAGGCGGCGCACCACTTACCTTTATTAAGTTAAAATCACTTTATAGTTATTTAAACTCTTTTTCATTAAAGGACCGCATCAATGTATTGGGCATCAACCAGGATAGGGCAGACGTAATCATTCCGGCCTGCGAAATATTCCTTTCGGTAATGAAATGGGCTAATATCAAGAATATTTATGTGCCGAGCGTGGGTTTGGTGGATGGTATCATACAAATTTTGATAGAAAAAAACTTCTCAAGTACCGATTAAATTTTTTTTAAGAAATTGTTTAAAAATTAAAAAACTGTGTTTACATTTGTAGTGCCCTCTCATAGGGCATGTTTTTCATAGGTAGATGTAGGGTCGAGTACGTGTATTCGACCCTTTTTTGTGCGTCCTGATTATAATCGTAGATTTGTTTTAATGAGTAAAAGAAAGATCGTAATTGCCATTACGGGTGCCAGCGGTGCAATTTATGCCCAGTTATTGCTTAAAAAACTGCATCAATTGAGTTCACAAATTAACGAAGTGGCGGTCGTAATGTCCGATAATGCGAAACAGGTGTGGCATTTCGAACTCGATAATACCGCTTACGACAAACTGCCATATAAGGTCTATCCAAAAAATGATTTTATGGCGCCTTTTGCTTCTGGGTCTGCCAGGTTTGATACTATGGTGATCATTCCGTGCTCCATGGGAACTCTTGGGCGTATAGCAAGCGGAACGTCGGATGATCTGATTACCCGCGCCGCTGATGTAATCTTGAAAGAACGCCGGAAATTAATTTTAGTCGCCCGGGATATGCCCCTCAACCTGATCCACATCCGCAATATGGAAACCATTACGGAAGCCGGTGGTATTATATGCCCTGCTGTACCATCTTACTACAGTAAACCCAAAACCATCGAAGATGTGGCGATGACTGTGGTGAACAGGGTAATTGATCTGATAGGATTAGAGAATGATAGTTATAGATGGAGCGAAGAATAATTATTGAATTAGTGAATGACTGAATTATTGATTTAAATGAACTGTAACTAACTAATCACTGATCACCAATTAACTAATCTCTAAATTCCGTATCTTTGCGCCCGAAAATGAATAAGAAAGTCGCTTTTTATACATTAGGCTGCAAGCTCAACTATTCGGAAACTTCGACCATCGGCCGCTTGTTTAACCAGGCCGGTTTTGATACAGTTGATTTTACCGATACACCTGATGTGTATGTCATCAACACTTGCTCGGTTACTGAAAATGCAGATAAAAAATGCAAAAAGGTAGTTAAAGAAGCACTGAAAATATCACCCAATGCCTATGTAACTATTGTAGGCTGCTATGCGCAGTTAAAACCAAAAGAGATATCAGAAATACCAGGTGTCGATATGGTTTTAGGGGCTGCTGAGAAATTCCAGATCATCGATCATATTACAGACCTGACAAAACAGCCTAAAGCATTGGTTTATAATCAACCCGTATCTGAAGCTAATCAATTTGTTTCATCTTATTCATTTGGCGACCGTACCCGTACATTTTTAAAAGTTCAGGATGGTTGTGATTATTCTTGTACGTTTTGTACTATACCACTAGCTCGTGGCACTAGTCGTAGCGACACAATCGAACACGTATTGGAGCAGGCAAGGCAGATTGTTGAATCAGGCGTAAAAGAAATCGTCCTTACAGGCGTTAACCTGGGCGATTTTGGTATCCGCAACGGCGACCGCGAGGATAAATTCTTCGATCTGGTAAAAGCTTTGGATGAGATAGAAGGAATTGAAAGGATCAGGATATCATCTATTGAACCAAATTTACTTACTGACGAAATCATCGAGTTTGTTGCACAGTCGAAGCGCTTTATGCCGCATTTCCATATTCCGCTGCAATCGGGCAATAACAAGATATTAGGATTGATGCGCCGCCGCTATAAACGAGAACTATATTCAGACAGGATAGCTAAAATAAAAAAACTGATACCTGATTGTTGTATAGGAGTGGACGTGATCGTCGGCTTTCCCGGCGAAACCAGGGAAGATTTTTTCGACACCTATAATTTCCTGAACGGACTGGATGTATCTTACCTCCATGTATTCACCTATTCAGAAAGAGAAAATACGCTTGCAGCTGAGATGAGTAACCCGGTTCCGGGCTCTACACGCGCCGAAAGAAGTAAGATGCTGCACATATTGTCTGACAAAAAACGCCGTGCATTTTATGAAACTCAATTAAATAAAACCGAGAAGGTATTATTTGAAGGCGATATCAAAGACGGATTTATGCATGGCTTTACACGTAACTATGTGAAGGTCAAAGCTAAATACGATCCTGTATTAGTAAACGAGCTAAAATCGGTTTATTTAACAAATATTTCATCTGACGGTGATGTGGAGATTACCGAAAGCGAAGAATTATTAGTCCATTAATTTTATATTCGCTTCAAATTAATACCCTATGTTTCCGACCCTTAGTTCCCTTATTCAATATTTAACCGGCTTATACATACCACTACCTATCCAAACCTTTGGTTTTTTTGTGGCATTTGCATTCCTGGGAGGTTATTGGGCTTTTAGTCAGGAGTTTAAGCGAAAAGAGAAACTCGGATATGTACATCCTCTCGAACGAACTGTTACTATTGGAGAGCCGGCTTCAACAGGAGAATTGATAGCCAATGGAATATTCGGATTTATTCTTGGTTATAAATTAGTTGATGCAGCGGTAAATTATCACCAGCTTTTAGATGATACACAAGGATTCATTTTGTCACTCAGGGGCAATTGGATTGGAGGCATTATAGGCGCTGGCATTTTTGCCTACTGGGCTTATGCCGAAAAGAAAAAACATCAGCTGGCACAACCAATTACTAAACAGGTAACCGTTCACACCCACGAGTTAATGGGCAGTATATTGCTGTGGGCGGCTATTGCAGGGTTTGCCGGGGCAAAAATATTCAATGCATTAGAGAACTGGGATCAGTTTGTTCATGATCCGGTTGGTATGTTGATTGGATTTGCAGGGCTTACCTTTTTTGGTGGTTTAATATGTGGTGGCGCAGCTGTTTTATACATAGCCAATAAAAATGGGGTTAAGCCGTTAACCATGCTGGATATTGGCGGGCCGGGTATGATGTTATCGTATGGAATAGGTCGTATTGGTTGCCAGATGTCGGGAGACGGGGATTGGGGAGTCAACAATCTTTATCCTAAGCCGCAATGGTTAAGCTGGGCGCCTGATTGGATGTGGAGCTTTAAATTTCCACATAATGTGAATGAAATTGGTCAAAGAATACCTGGTTGTGTAGGCAAATACTGCAATGAACTGGCACTTCCGGTATACCCCACATCATTCTATGAGTCAATTATTTGTATACTTTTATTTTTCTTTTTATGGAGTATACGAGACAAAATAAAAATACCGGGCATTATGTTTGGTATTTATATGATACTGGCTGGTGCAGAACGATTTTTTATTGAGTTGATAAGGGTTAATACCAAATATAAAATAGGTGGATTAGAATTTACCCAGGCTGAATTTATCTCAATTTTGCTTGTAATAGGAGGGATAATCTTGATAATAACAGCTAAACGAAATTCAAAACAATTGAACACTGAAACGAATGGTTGATCAGGTTTTGCAACACAAATTGGTAAAGAACCAGGTTTTCAGGTTTGTACTTTCAGCGGGTACCGGTGCTTTGGTAGATGTTTCGGCTTTTTATTTATTCTATCATAATTTATTAGTACAGCATACCTATCAGGTACTTTCTTACACAGTTCGTAATTCCACTATTTCATTAGCTATATCTTTTTTTATGGGAGTAGTGGTCAATTTCCTGATCACAAGATACCTGGTATTTAATGAATCAAAATTAAAAGCTTCCAGACAATTTATTCGGTTCATATCCGTAGCTGTTATAGGTTTTTTTGCCAACCTGGCCATTGTTAAACTAATGATCCAGGCGTTTGATGTATATCCGCCAGTTGCCAGGATAATTGCAATTTTAAGCTTATTCTTTGCCAGTTATTTCATACATAAGGTTTTTTCGTTCAATTTATCGTTAAGAAATGCATCTTGAAAGTTTAGCCAAAAAGGTAATTGAAGTTTCCAAAGAAGCGGGAGATTTTATTCGGCAGGAACGTAAGAGTTTCGACCCGGACAAAATAGAATATAAGGGATTGAATGATTTGGTATCCTATGTAGATAAAACCGCCGAAAGAATTATTGTAACTGACCTCGAAAAAATATTACCCGAGGCAGGCTTTATTACTGAAGAAAAAACCACAACCAAAATAGGTGAGCGTTACAATTGGATCATCGACCCGTTAGATGGTACCAGCAATTTTATACATGGCGTACCAAGCTACTCAGTTAGCATTGCCTTACAAGAATATGATGA
>DATHLW010000622.1:0-6619 GCA_035487675.1 Mucilaginibacter sp.
CCTGCCCGTAGTGGGTCTATTATTCGCCTTTATTGGCAATATCATGCACAGTATCAAACCAAATTATTTTGCAGGCGTACGCACTCCCTGGACATTAGAGGATGACGATACCTGGCGGGCCACCCACCGCCTTGCCGGTAAGCTTTGGTTTACAGGCGGTATTGCACTCACTATTGCCGTTCTGTTATTACCGGTCAAAGCGGGTATGATAGTCTTTATGAGTATGATAGCAATATTAGTACTCATTCCGGTTATCTACTCTTATATTTATTATAAAAAACATCATCCGCTTAATCAAAATTTATGAAGAAGTTAATAGTCGGAGTTGTTACGCTTTTGTTCTTCAATCAAGTAAAAGCGCAGGATTTAGAAGGAAGCTGGCAGGGAGTGATCAATGCCGGAGGAGTCGATTTGCATTTGGTTTTTAATATTAAAAAAACTTCGGATACCAGTTATACCTCAACATTTGATAGTCCCGATCAAAAGGCATTCGGCATAGCCTGCAGCAAAACCTATAAAGTGAAGGACAGTGTATTTATAGAGATGGCCATTATTAATGGAGGATATAAAGGTTTATGGGATGGTAAAGACGGGATAACGGGTATTTACCGGCAGAACGGCGGAAAGATAAGCTTAAACATGAAACGCCTTACGGATGCCGATAAAGCTCAAATGACAAAAACCCCGGAAAGACCGCAGACACCCAAGCCGCCTTACAACTATTTCAGCGAGGATGTGGAGTATGACAATGCCGATAAAAGCCTGCACTACGGTGCAACATTTACCAGGCCAAATGGCGATGGCAAATACCCGGCGGTGATTATCATTACGGGTAGTGGTACACAGGACAGGGACGGGACAATATTCGGGCATAAACTGTATTGGGTGCTGGCTGATTACCTGACTAAAAATGGTATTGCCGTTTTAAGGGTGGACGACCGGGGGGCAGGGAAGAGTTCGCTTGGGAGGAATATTTCCAAAGCAACCAGCGCCGACTTTTCATATGACGTGGAGGCGAGTTTGAATTACCTGGAAACGAGGACAGATGTAAACAAAAAGCACCTGGGTTTAATAGGCCATAGCGAAGGCGGCATTATTGCGCCGATGGTAGCTGCCAGACGAAAAGATATAAGCTTTATCGTTTTATGGGGCGCGTCAGCAGTAGGCGGAGCTAAGATCAATGCAGAACAAAACGCCTATGCACTAAGAAAAAACGGCATAGACAGCACAGCTGTAAACGCATTTATTAACCTGCATAGGCAGGCGTTGGCATTGTTTGCATCCTCTGTAAATATGGATGCCTTGAATCAGAAAATAATGCCGGTTTGGGAGGCATGGAAAAAGGATCAGCCTAAAAAAATACAGGATGCATTATATGTTCACGATTTCTCCATACTCGGGCAGGACGTTTTTACGATTTATGATGGATTATATAACCTGCCCTGGATGAGATATTTTATCGCATACGATCCGGCCACCGATCTGAGTAAAGTCAAATGCAGCGTATTGGCTATTAACGGCTCAAAAGATACACAGGTAGATGCCAAAAGTAATCTCGCCAGGATAAAAGAAATACTGACCAAAAGCGGGAACAAGGACTTTGAAACAGAGGAGTTGCCCGGACTAAATCATTTATTGCAAACGGCGACAACCGGCGATTTATCGGAGTATGAAAAGATCAGTGAAACTATATCGCCTGACGCAATGAAGATAATTTCGGAGTGGATTAAAATTCATACCAAATAATTGCGTTATTAGTGCGTATGAAAAAGCTGCTTTTACCTGGTCTTTTACTTCTCATTTTTTTAATTCCGCAATTTACTAAGGCACAGGATTCGTTGAAAGCCCAAATTGTTGAGATAGCTAAACAATCCAAAGGGATCGTGGGTGTATCAGTATTAGGCATCGAAAGCCGGGATACGCTTAACTATAATGGCAATGCCCGGTTAGTAATGCATAGCGTAATGAAGTTCCCGATAGCGATGGCTGTATTGAACCGGGTTGATAAGGGTAAATATAAGCTTGATCAGAAAATGAAGGTGGGTAAGAGCGATTTGCCAACAGGCCTTTGGAGCCCCTTGCGGGACAAGTATCCTAACGGAACAGAAATAACATTGGGCGAACTGCTGAGCTATATGGTATCGCAAAGTGATAACTGTGCCTGCGACTTTTTACTGAAAAAACTGGGCGGGCCGGAAAAAGTCGAAAATTATATACAAGATCTTGGGATTAAAGGGATAAACATAGTAGCCTCGGAAGGGGATATGGCAAAGACCTGGGAGGTGCAATATACCAATTGGTGCAAGCCTGCCGAAGTTGTGCACCTGCTTGATCTTTTTTACGAGGGCAAGGTACTTTCAAAAAGCAGCAATGATTTTCTGTACAAGATCATGACGGAAACCACTACAGGGCCAAAACGGATTAAGGGTCTGTTACCGGCTAATGTTATTGTTGCACATAAAACGGGTTCTTCCGGAACCAATGATGAGGGATTGACCCCTGCCACCAATGATGTCGGTATAATAACCCTGCCAAATGGTAAACACCTTGCCATTGCTGTGTTTGTTTGCAACTCAACCGCAGATGAAAAAACACGCGAATTAGTGATAGCGCAAATAGCTAAAGCAGCCTGGGACTTTTATGGTCATTAAATGACACGATTATAGGATTTTAGTGATTATATACATCGCCTTTAAAGAATCAATCTAATCATTGAAATCCTATAATCGTGTCATATTACTGCCGTTTCTACATTCTCGTCCTTAAAACCACCAAAAACTGCAAAGTTCATGTTTTTGTAAATGCAGTCGACCTCGTTAAACCCAGCCTTTTCAAGCATCTTTAGTTGGGTTTCCAATGGCGCTAGTTTATCCAGCTTAGTACGTTCAAATGCCTGGATCAATGCTTCGCGGTCGAGGCCGGAATGTGATACGGTTTCTCGCCAGTAGTATTTATATAAGCTGTCGAAAAGCATATTTTTTCCGGCAACCTGGTCGGCATTGATGAATAAGCCGCCATCATTTAAGGCTGAATAGATATTCTTGTAAAGTTTGGCCTTATTGTTATCATCCAGGTGATGGATAGCCAGTCCGGAGATGATCAGATCATACTTGCCCGGTAGGGCATCTTTTGAAAAGTCGAGCTCGATATACTCGAAATTATCCGCCTCGTTAAAACGTCCACGGGCAACTTCCAGCATTTGTCCCGACAGGTCGGTCAGCGTAAAATGCAGATCGGGCCTCAGGTCATAAATAAATTGTGTAAACAGCCCCGTACCGGCACCAATATCCAGCACGCGTTTAGCATGTGTCAGGCTTTTAACCAGGGGCAGGCATGCCGAATAAAAGTCGTTAAAGCATGGAATTAGATACTTCCGTTGCGAGTCATACTGCTTTGAAACATTGCTGAATTGTTCTTTTACTTCGTTCATAACCGATCATTAATAAGTAAACTAATAAGTTTTAGGTATAAATAGTTAGGTGCCGCTTTTTGTTTGGAGCAAAATGCGACTGCTATAAATTTAACTTTTTACAGTGGAAAATAAAAGTCTTTCGTTTATTAAAGCACGTGAGATTTGGCATTCGGCACCCTGCTCAATAGCCTGTCGAATGAATAGCGGTTATAAACGGCATAATAATACAGCATTGAAAAGTATAAGCCGTAAATGATCTGTGTGAATACGTTTTCCCATTGTTCGATCATACTCGACCCGAAGATGAGCGCCAGCATAACAAGCAAACCGATCACACATGAAAAACGCGTAAATAGCCCCAATATCAAAAGTACGCCGACACCTAATTCTATAAACGGAAGCGCCGTGCTAAACCCTGCTACCAACTTAACAGGTATGATGGACTTGCTAAATTGATTTACCATGTGATCGCTAAATTCCTGCAGCTTCGGTATCCTGTCAAGGCCATGTCCAAGCATACTTACAGCGATAGGCATGCGGGCCATCAAATATGTCCTGCCTGGGTTTTTCTTCATTTTTGATTTATTTTTTCAGCACTTCTTTAGCTAAGTGCCTGGTTCCGTCTATTTTAAAAGTATAATTTAATCCTAAAATATCAGTCACCAACGGGAATATATCTATATTAGGAAACGAGCCTATCTGCGTATTTATTTTAAATGCCGGCCCCCAGGCGTAAAAGGTTGCCTGCATGTCCTTTACTACGCTGGGGTCAAAGCCATGCCATCCCGGGTCTAATTGGGAATTACGAATGTTAAATACCTTAGGAAAATCTGATATCAGGATAATATCACCAATACGGCTATACCGGTCATCAGACTTCGAATAGTGATAATGCGACGGAATATTTACCCGAAGAAACACATGGTAATCTTTTGCCTCCTTTTTTAGTTGCTCGTAGGTTTTTTGTATATCATCCGGATTTTTGGCATACAGATCGATCATCAAGCCATGATCGCCAATAATGTATTTCGACGTATCGATAGCAGCAGGCATTTTAATCGTATTCACAATATCCGGCGTGGCCATTCCATGATCGGATACAAAAATAAAATTCACTTTAAGCCCGGTACTGCTAACAGCTTTGGTCAGCTCATAAACCGCTGAATCGACAAAATGCACAGCTTTTTCAACTTCGGGTGAGTTTGGCCCATGCTTATGGCCTTCGTGATCAACCTGCGGAAAGTAGAAAGTGATCAAGTGCGGCCGTTTTTCTGCTGGAAGTTTTAGCCAGTCCACCACTGTTTGGATACGTTTATCAATAGGCGTTACCTGGTTGTATTTGTAATAATAAGTTGGATAAATACCTTGTATCGGGGCCTCTGATCCAACCCAATAGTAACTGGCTGTTACCATTTTCTCCTGCTCGGCAAGCACCCATAGCGGTGTGCCACCATACCATGTACCTTCGCCGGCTGTTTTGCCTTTATAACTATAAAAGCGTTTTAAATTGCGATCATAGAAGCTGTTATCAACCAGACCATGGTGAGATGGGTACAGTCCTGTAACTATCGTATAATGATTAGGAAAAGTAACCGAAGGGAAGCTTGGAATCATTGAGGCCGCCTTAACACCTTCATTGGCTAAAGCCAGCAAATGTTCAGCTTTGTATTTTTCTGCATAATCATACCTGAACCCATCCGCTGAAATAAGGATCACATAAGGTTTATTCTGTTGTTCTGGACTATTTGTTCTGCCAGGGACGATCTGTTGCGTTGTATCAACCTGGGCCAATACGGTCAGCGAACAAAAGACGAATAGTACAAGGCTGATATAATGCTTCATAGGGGTAAAGTATTTCGCAAAATTATATTCTAAAATTACCGTATTAATAGCTTAATGTAAAGCTTACTCTTTACGGTTTAACGCATCGCTGATCGCTTTGTTAGCTAAAGGCTCCATCACCTTGTATCCTGCTAAATTTGGGTGCACACCGTCGGCCGAATAGATCAGAGGGAGCCCCCTTTTATCATCAACCATTGCGGAATAATAATCGAGGTAAACAAGATGGTTTGCGTCTGCATAATCTTTCAGCATTTTATTAAGCTGTATCACTTTTTCGGTTGGAGTGATAGATGGCCTCCACGGGAGATGGTTGGCCGGTAAAACAGACGATACGACTACTTTGATGTTTGCGGCCTGGGCCAATTGAATCATCGAAACAATATTGCCAAATGTGTCTTCCAGTTGAATAGGGCCGGTATTTTGGGCAATGTCATTAATGCCTGCTAATATCACTACCAGAGCTGGCTTTAGGTTAATTACATCCTCGCGAAAACGCACCAGCATTTGCGGCGTAGTTTGTCCGCTGATGCCACGATTGACATAGCTGCCTGTGAAAAAGTTGGCATTATAGCTTTTCCAAAACTCGGTAATAGAGTTACCCATAAAAACTACCCGGTTTTCGCCAGCTGCCGGCGGTGGTAGTTTGCTGTTTTCATCCTGGTATTTTCTTAGATTGGGCCAGTCGTTATGGAAACTATATTCAGGATCCTGCCATTTTTTAGCTTCCTGAGCTGCTTTGTCATCAGCTGTCATATTGGTTGTGGTGGGTTGTTGTGCCTGTGCAGCAAATGCAGCAAGGATAAGTGTAATAGTAAATAACTTCTTTTTCATTTAAGGCTGATAGATACGAATGCAATAATAACTTTTTTGAGGTTTACTAACCAATTTTTTGCTTTTGTAACAAGTTTGTGCATCAATTAAACCATTTATTTGCTATCTTGTCTGAAGGGTGAGTTTTCCTGATCGGAGCGAGTGCTTCAATAATACAGGGGACTATTGTTTTATCTGAAATACTTAATTGTTATGGCCTTACCCCACCAAAAGCAATCTCGTCAATTTTTTAACCGCCCTTTGGGCTTATTGGCTTTGCTTACGCTAATAATTCTCCAATCGTGCCGGCATGAAAAGAAGGTTTATAAAAGTGAATGCGATATCGACAAAGATTTTAAATCCATCAGTTTTAAACATTTGATGGATAGCCTCGATGATTACGACCAGGAATATGTAGAGATATCTGGCAAGTACGAGGAAGACAAAGGCATATCGGCTTTGGTTAATGACAGCCTATTTACCGATCATTCGAATAGTAATGCCTTATGGGTCGATTTCAGCCAGGATTGCCCGCTTTACTTATCCGGGACGCAC
>DATHLW010000623.1:0-2874 GCA_035487675.1 Mucilaginibacter sp.
AACCCCTGAAGAAAAAGTCAGACTTTCTTCATTTCAGCAGGCCGGGTTCGTGGTAGGGATAATTATTGCCGCTTCCGTAAATAATTATGCCGATGGGTTACAGTATTTGTTCCACATCGTTAACCGAGACTCAGCTGTACAATATACTATATGGGGTCTTGCTGCCTTTGCAGGTATGGTAATGCTGATACCGGTATTTGCCATTGACGAAAAGAAATACTCGGACAGCAAGCCATCACATTCGCCTATCCTGCTGGCTATTCGGAAAACCTTCAGTAACGCCAATTTTAAGTATTACCTGATCTCTGATTTTTCGTTTTATATGTCACTCAGTGTCATCTCGAGCGGTATGCTATATTTTGTTACTGTATTACTAAGCTTGCCCGAGTCAATAGGCGGGGCATTAATGGGGGCCATGGTGATATTGTCATTAGTATTTTATCCACTCATTAATTACTTGTCTAATAGTATCGGCAAAAAGCCGCTGGTTTTGTTTTCATTTGCTTTACTGAGTTTAATTTTTGTGGCGATGTATTTTTTGGGGAAATTTCCTGTATCGCCCTATATCCAGGCCTATGCATTGGTGCTTTGCACATCATTCCCGCTTGCTGCATTAGGCATCCTACCGAATGCCATATTAGCTGAAATAGCACAGGAAGATGCAAAAGTGACGGGCGAGAACCGCGAGGGGATGTTTTTCGCAGTAAAGTACCTGTTCGTAAAAATGGGGCAAACATTGGGCATCGCAGCATTTGCCTTCCTGACGGTATATGGTAAAGATCCGGGGCACGACTATGGTCTGCGCTTAAGCGGTGTGTGCGGGTTTACACTCTGTTTAACTGCTTTGATCTTCTTCAGCAGGTTTAAGGAGAAGAGAGGTGGTTGATTAAGTGAGTGGTTGGGAAACCTATTCAACTTAATCCAACTCAATCAACCGTGCTATACTTTTCGCAACTTGATGATCCTTAAGGCATGCATCAGCCTGATGACCGGATAGGTCGGATCAAACTCAAACCAGCGTTTAGCAAAATTGACATCATTGGGTTTTTTATGATGGTTGTTCTGGAACAATTCACCCATCATGAAAAAATCGAGTGGCAAGGTATTTTTGCTGTGGTCGCTATTATCAAAGTTGGAATACCCATATTTATGCCCGCACCAGTTTACAATAGCACCCTGAATAGGTCCCATCAAAAAGTGGATAGGCAGGAGTAAAAACAACCACCAATGTGTAGCGAATGTTATATAGAATGCGACGTAGAATGTTATAAAGCATAAACGCGTAATCCATAAATCTCCAATCCTGTCAACAAATGACCAGGTAGGATAACGGTCGCGGAATTGTGGCTCCGGTTCTATTTTAAATCTTTGATAATCGAGATAAATATTTTTGGTTTTTATCATCAATCCCCAAACATCTTTTATAAAATGAGGCGAATGCGGGTCTTTCTCGGTATCGCTATAGGCATGGTGCATGCGATGCATAATAGCATACGCACGTGGGTTTAAAAATGACGACCCCTGGAACAAAAAGGTGCACAAATAAAATATTTTCTCCCAAAATGGATTCATTTTAAACATCTTATGGGATGCGTACCGATGAAGAAAGAAAGTTTGAAAGAAAAGTGACAAAAACCAGTGGCAAAGGAAAAAAGCTAATATGATCATGAAGTTACTATTGATACTAAGTCAATTATGGGTCTATAATTGAGCGTGCAAATCTCAACATTTTTTTTCTTATTTACCTTCCGCCGCCCTAATAAATTGCAGCGCATTATCGGCATGCGCTTTACCTTCCAGCATAGCTTCATATTTATACACTATTTTACCTTTCAGGTCGACAATGAATGTCTCCCTGCCCGACATGAAAAGCTTATTCTTTACACCAAAAAAGTTATAAACTTTATCGCCCGGATCACTCAACAATATAAAAGGTAACTTATAATGCTGCTCAAAAGCCTTATGACTTGCTACCGTACCTCCATTTATACCGATCACTTTTGCACCTGCTTTGGTAACCTGATCAAAATCATCGCGAAATGAACATGCTTCTTTGGTGCAAACCATACTTTCGTCTTTTGGATAAAAATAGATCACTAAAATATTTTTGCCAATATGCTCTGTACTGTTAAACAGATTGCCATCCTGATCACGTAATGAAAAAGAAGGCATCATATCACCAACAGCCAACGATTTCTTTGAAGATTGAGCCTCAGCCGCAAGATTAAGCATGCATAAAATCCATAAAACAAATAACAGATATTTACTAAATAAGTTTCGCATACCAGACATACGTTTTACCTTGCTTTGACGATTTTATAAAGAAAAAATGTTTTGATGATGGAAATACAAAAGAGCTTTCCGTTTCCGAAAAGCTCTTTTACTTATGCAAACTGCTCCCGATAGCTATCGGGACAACTGCAAACTTCTTAGAAAGGAAGGTCGTCCTCGTCCGGGGCTGAACTAATGTCTACCTGCGGAGCATATTCAGGCGTGGTATTATTGTTAGCACCGCTCAGCACATTCACTTTCCACAATTGCAGGGAGTTAAAATAGGTCTTTTTACCTGTTTTATCGGTCCATGGGCGGCCCTTCAGGTTAAAGAAAACCTCTATATCATCGCCCACACGGATATTATCCAGCAGGCTGCAACGATCCTGTATAGCTTCAAATTTTAAATATTCAGGATACTGAGGGTTTTCAATATATTCAACGATCAGTTCTCTCTTTTTTAATGACTCAGTAACCTGAGCGGTAGGTGATACCTCGTGTACTTTACCCTTAATTTCCATAACTTATAAAATATTAAAATGTAAAGTTAATGGTTAAGAAATTAAATAGCGGTTATTTAATTCATAAATTCGCCAACTTATT
>DATHLW010000624.1:0-2441 GCA_035487675.1 Mucilaginibacter sp.
GCTGCATAATAAAAGATACTTACGCCGTATCCTATCGCCATTGTATGCGCATAGGTACCGAATAACGAGGGTCCGAAAAAAGCTACCTGGTAAGCAAAATAGGCTCCTAACCCAATAGGCCCCAATTTCATGATCAGTATAAAAACGTATTTAAATACCTCACTGCCACTATCTAAAAAATGCCTGAAATTTTGTCCTTTTTCACCTGCTCTTAGTGCTCCGAATCCGACCAGAATTGCAAATATGATCATAGCCAGCATATTCTTCCGGGACAGTAGTTCAAAAAAATTACCGGTGCTGAGCAACTGCGTTACCTGTTCACCGGTGATGGCTTTATTTATATTTTGGCCCTTTAATTCAGCAACTGCTGAAGGCGGGTGAATTGGGAACAACACTACTGCTATAATAGTTACAATGGCGGCGATGAGCACAGTTACCAGGAATGTTGCAGACATTATGCCCAGTATTCGTCCCAACTTTTGTGTGCCATGCAGATTCGCAATGGCAGAGGATATGCAAAAGAAAACGAGCGGAATTACAGCAACAAAAAGCAGGTTCAAAAAGATGTCACCGATTGGCTTTACTACTTCAGCCGGCTTTCCGAATATGACACCAGCAATACTGCCAATAATGATCCCGCCTAACAGCCAGATCATTCCGCGATAATTTTCAATCCAATTATTCTTCTTTGACATTTCGAAAAGCAGAGCGATAAGTTTTCAGACTGTAATATAAGGGAAATGATACAATGGGCATAATAAATTCATTTTTGCTACTTATTAAAAAAATTTAAAAAGTATTTGCACTTTACAATATTTTGATTTATGTTTGTTTATCTTAATCAACAGGCGCAATGACTGGCATTAAGAGTCCTTAAATCGAATATGCTAATACATAGAATACAACTTTCGTTAGTTGTTTCACCCTCGCGGTGGAATGATTTGATAGTTAAATTGGTTTGAACGAGAATCCCCGCAATTGCGGGGATTTTTTTTTGATTAAATATTTTTTTATGGTAAAAAAGCGATCATGAGCAGTTTTTTAATTTGAATGTGTAGCTCATGATGGTTTTTTTGCGATTTATTTTGAAGACAAATTATAACCCCATAAACAACCATTACCAAACATGGCCCGATTAAATTTATTGGAAGAGACCCGGTATGAGAAGCTGCCGGTAAGTGTATTTTCAAACCAGAAAGAAGCATCGCTGTCGGTAGCGAAACGGATAGCTGACCTGATCCGCATGAAGCAGGACAAAGGCGAGCAGGCTGTATTGGGCCTGGCAACCGGCGTTACCCCCATCGGCGTGTATGCCGAACTGGTTCGCCTGCACCGCGAGGAAGGACTGAGCTTTAAAAACGTGATCACCTTCAATTTGGATGAATACTACCCGATGAAGCCCAATGCGGTTCAAAGCTATGTGACCTTCATGTACGAGAACCTATTCTCTCATATCGATATCGATAAAGCCAATGTGCATATCCCTGATGGAACCCTTGCCCAGGATGATATCCCGGCCTTTTGTTTGGATTACGAACGGAAGATCAGCGCTTTAGGAGGATTAGATCTTCAGATACTCGGTATTGGTCGTACGGGCCATATCGGTTTTAACGAACCGGGGTCTGCCCCCAACTCAGGAACAAGGTTGGTTACTTTGGATGACCTGACCCGTAATGATGCCTCCCGTGATTTTGGTGGTAAGGCCAATGTGCCTACCAAAGCCATTACTATGGGTATAGGTACCATCTTTAAAGCACGGGAGATCATCCTGATGGCCTGGAGCGGTAAGAAGGCACCGATCATCAAAAAAGCTGTAGAAGGTGAGATATCAGGGGATGTACCTGCTACTTATCTGCAACTCTCCCAGCATGTAGAGTTTGTACTGGATGTAGATGCCGCCTCAGACCTGACCCGCTTTAATACCCCATGGTTAGTAAAAGACTGTGTATGGGATAAACTATTGAAAAAGAAAGCCGTGATCTGGCTTGCCGAAACACTGAATAAACCGGTACTGAAACTGACCGAAGAAGATTATAACAACCACGGCATGGCGCAACTGGCGGTAGAACAGGGACCGGTGTATAATATCAATATCGATATCTTTAACCAGATACAGCATACCATTACCGGCTGGCCGGGCGGTAAGCCGAATGCCGATGACTCGCAGCGTCCTGAAAGAGCTATGCCGGCACGCAAGCGTTCGATCATTTTTTCTCCCCACCCGGATGATGATGTGATCTCGATGGGCGGAACCTTTATCCGTTTAGTTGACCAGGGGCATGATGTGCATGTAGCTTACCAGACCTCGGGCAATACCGCAGTATGGGATGATGATGTATTAAGATATATGGAATTTGCCATTGACTTTAACCACAGCATAGGGGATGATAACAGCCATTTGAAAGGCTTGTATGAAGACATGCGTACTTTCTTTACCCAAA